>LXRJ01000023.1 GCA_001684025.1 Candidatus Glomeribacter gigasporarum
GGCCCCCSCCCCCGCCGATGCGCAGGGCGCGTTTGGCGGCTGGCGGATGGAGATGATCAAACTGGGCGGCACGCCAGGCGGCGGTCATCTCGCGGCGGCGGCGTTCTTCAACCAGGCGCGCGCGATTCAAAACTTTCTCTATCGCAGCATTGTGCCAGGGCATCCGGAGGCGAACCGGATGGAGACGGCGATTGATATGGGCGGACACGATCTCCGCAATGGCGGAACGATCCGCGCGCAGACGGCGGAGTTTACGCAGCACACGATCACCGTCGGCGGCGCGCAGTATTATGGCGACGGCGCGAATATTGCGCTGCGCCCGAACGGCAGCGTGTATTTCCAGCATGCGTGGAATACGGGGTCGCCGGCCGATCTCGCCGCGGTCGGCAATATTCAGGCGAGCGGCAACGTAAATGCACTCGGCAATATTCAGTCCAATGGCAGTGTGAATGCGCGCAATGTGCAGGCTGAGAAAGCCGACATTCGCGGCGCGACAACGACCGGCGGCTGGTTTCAAACCTTGGGAGATAGCGGCTGGTATAACCAGAAATGGAATGGCGGCTGGATGATGAATGATCCCCTATGGCTGCGCAGCGTTGCCGATAAGGGCGTGTATACCGGCGGCCCATTGCAGGGCGGCACGGTGCGCGCGGACGGTCGTTTGTCAACGGGTGAATATGTGCATATCGGCGGTATCGCCCGCGTAGGGGAGTGGTGCGCGCCGAACGGCTTGCTTGGACGGGACGGTGATGGCGCGCTCCTCACATGTCGATCCGGCCTATGGCGCGCGCCGCGCGCAGCGGGCGGCATGAGCGGCTGGCAGCAAGTGGGAGCAAAAGGGCGCGCAGCGCAGGATGGATTTCTAGTCGCCACCTCATGCCATAATTGCGCGCTCGCCGGTTATACCTCTGGCGTGCAGCGTTTTGTTATTTCCGAGCGGGATAAATACGGCCAAGGCAAAGTCTCCGGCACGATGCCAGTCGCGCGCGGCGAAGTGTGGGAATTGACCGGCGCTGAGCAAGTGTGGATGATGCGGTTGGGCTCTTAATATTCAAAATCTGAAATGAGATACGCAGCCCATGCCTTTGAGCGGCTCGACCCAAGTTTCAAACAAATCTTCAGTTCGGTATTCCGCTTCTTGAATACGCGTAATACGGCGCGCCTGCATGATCGGAGCAGTACCGATAAAGGCGCATAGACGCCCGCCGATGTTGAGTTGAGTCAATAACGCGGATGGCAGAGCGGATAGTCCGCCCGATACGATGATGGCGTCATATGGCGCGCCTGCCCGTCCGCCCTGCGCGCCGGTGCCGTGAATAATTTCGACGTTTGACGTTCCATTCGCGTAGAGATTGCGCTGCGCGAGCGCGCAGAGCTCAGCGTGGATTTCGATTGTGAGCACCCGCTGGGCGCGCTGCGCCAGTAGCGCCGCCATATAGCCGCTGCCGGTGCCGATTTCAAGCACGCGGGCGCGTGAAAGGGGGGCGGCCGCCTGCAGAATGCGCGCTTCAATTTTGGGTGTCAGCATATGTTGGCCGCACGGCAGCGGTATTTCAAAATCAGCGAAGGCAAGATTCCGATGGGCCGCCGGAACAAAATGTTCACGTTTGACTATGGATAAAGAATCGAGAACTTCCGGGTCCAACACCTCCCAAGGGCGGATTTGGCTCTGGAACATATTGCGGCGGGCGAGTTCGATATTCATGCGGGAGATTGGTTAAATATCAGCGGGATGCGGGCGCGCATTGTGGAGAACGATAAAAATGGATTGGATCATAGCGTGCAAAGCGTTGTTGCTCGGCATGGTTGAGGGCCTTACGGAATTTATCCCGGTATCGAGCAGCGGACATTTGATTGTCTTCGGCAGTGCGCTGAATTTCAGCGGCGAGCAGGCCAAAGCGTTTGATGTCGTCGTTCAGATCGGCGCGATTGCCGCGCTGTGCTGGGCGCTGCGCGCCCGAATCGGCGCGCTGATCGGCGGAGTGTTTGCGCGCCGGCCAGAGGCATGCCGCTGTGCATTCAACATCGCGCTCGCATGCGTACCGGCGGTTGTGCTGGGCTTACTTCTTGCCAGGTACATCAAAGCAGCACTGTTTGCGCCGGTGCCGGTTGCGCTGGCATTTATCGCTGGCGGCCTTGTGATTTTATGGGTAGAGCGCCGGATACGCGCTGCGCGCCGCGCGCCGCGCATCGGCGCGCTGGATGAAATCACTGCCCGCGATGCGCTTAAAGTTGGCCTTGCCCAGTGTTTTGCATTGATTCCAGGCACTTCGCGTTCCGGTTCAACGATTATCGGCGCGTTGTTGTTTGGTTTTGACCGGCGCACCGCAACCGAGTTTTCTTTTCTAATCGCCATTCCTTTGCTGCTCGGCGCAACCGTCTACGAACTGTTCAAAACGCCAAATTTGATGAGTGCGGCCAATCTCGGCGTATTTGCGATTGGCTTGTTTGCCGCTTTTATGAGTGCGCTGCTGTGCGTGAATTGGTTGTTGCGCTTTATTGCCACGCACGACTTCCGCGTTTTTGCGTGGTACCGGATCGGCTTTGGCATTTTGATTTTAGTCACCGCGTATAGCGGGCTGATCGATTGGAACGGCTGATTCAATGAACCTGAATTGGATTGAGTGCCACGGTTGCTTGAAGGGTGAGAAGAAGTTAGAAAAATGCTTTGAGAACTAAAGAGGCAACGCCCACAATTAGGAAAGCGAGCAGCCATTTGAGAAGTTTGATTTCTCCATCGACTTTTTCGAACTTGGCAATGATGCGTAATTCGAGTTCGCGCAAGTCGCCTTTAGTCGCGACGTCTGCAGACGCTTGTGATTCAAGCACTGCATCTGCCAGAGCTTCTGCTTGTTCATCGCTAAATCCAACCCCTTTAAGCCGGCGAACACATTTATGCGTATCGAATGTTGCTGCAAATGGCATGGAGAGGATGTTCTTTACTGAAAATCATATTGTATCAGTGCAAGTGAGAGACGAGTTGAAACCGGGCCGAATTATGTATATTGCCCGACAATAAGGCGTTTTTTAAGTTCCGCCGTTTGGCGTAAGAGCTGTGCGAGTTCCGCGTTTTCTTCAGGCGTGCGCGCGGCTTGGCGCGTCAGAGCTTCGCAGCGCGCACGTAAAGCGTCGTAATGCAGCCGTGTAATCGCGGCGCGCACTTCTTCGAGGGCGAGATTTTCCTGTTCTCGATACGGGTCCGCGGCATCTGGGTGCGCTGCGTCGCAGCGTTGCAAATCGCGCACCATTTCGTCGAGCGTTAGAATTTCCCTGAGCGCCTCTTCGTACACATGCGCGTTAGGTGAATTCTTGAGCACATCGGACATGACGCTGAAACGGGCGGTATCGCCGAGCGCGCGCGCATGCGTCAGCACTTCTTCAAACACGGCTCCGTTGCGCGCTGCGCGGGCCAGCCTCTGAATTTCATCCGCGCTCAAGCGGGCGGCAATGCGCGGCCAGGCAATGAGATTGCGCAGCGCCCGCTGTTCATTCGCGGTGACGCGCCGCCGCTCGCCGGGCGCTGGAATATGCGTCGAGCGTTGTGCGGATGAGCGCGTATCGCCTAATAATGCAGTGATTTCAGCAACCGGCAGTTCAAGCCGCTGCGCGAGTTGCCGCACAATCTGAGCGCGCAGCACATTGACAGGCAACGCCTGCAACAAGGGTTTTGCATGAAAGAGCGCTTTGGCGCGTCCTTCAGGCTGGTCAAGCGCTTGGCCGTCGAGTATTTCATTCAATAAAAACTGAGACAAGGGAAGGGCGGATTCGACCGCCTGCGTAAACGCGGATGCGCCGTGCGTGCGGATATAGCTATCTGGATCATGTTCGAGCGGCAGAAATAAAAAGCGCAATGTCCGATGATCGCCCGCATGCGGCAAACTCGCTTCGAGCGCGCGCCGCGCGGCGCGCCGTCCAGCCTCATCGCCATCGAAGCTAAAAATGATTTGGTCGGTATGCCTGAACAGTTTTTGAATGTGAATAGAGGTGCACGCGGTGCCGAGCGTGGCGACCGCGTTTGGAAATCCCATTTGCGCGAGCGCCAGCACATCGAGATAACCTTCAACCAGCAGCGCATAACCGCGCTCGCGAATTGCCGCGCGCGCTTCAAATAACCCGTAGAGTTCATGCCCTTTATTGAACAGTGGCGTTTCGGGAGAATTCAGATATTTAGGTTCGCCGCGCTCGATGACGCGCGCGCCAAAACCGATCACCTGAGCGCGCAGATTGCGGATCGGAAAGATAATCCGGTCGCGGAAACGGTCATAACGGCGCGGCGGGCCGTTTGCATCGCTTTGATCGCGTTCGATGACCAAGCCCGCTTCAACCAGCGCGTTGTGCTGTTCGTCTGAAAATACCCGTATGAGATTCTGCCAGTCATGCGGCGCGTAGCCGAGTCCGAAACGTTTGGCGATTTCGCCGGTCAAGCCGCGCTGCTTTAGATACGCAATCGCCGCTGGCGAGGTACGTAACTGTTCGCGATAGTACTCAGACGCCTGTTGCATGATCTCAATCAGGCTGAGCGCCGTTTTTTGCGTCGGCGCGGGCGTCTCAGGCGCGGATGCGTTCCGTCTGGACGTTTCACGCGGTACCGTTAACCCAAGCGATTGCGCCAATTCGTTCACCGCTTCGACAAAGCTGAGCCCGCTATGCGCCATCAAAAAACCGATCGCGCTGCCGTGCGCGCTGCAACCGAAGCAATGGTAGAACTGCTTACTCGGGCTTACAGTGAATGATGGCGTTTTTTCATGATGGAATGGACATAAGCCGGTAAAGTTCGCGCCGCTCTTTTTCAGCTGCACAAAGCGGCCAACCACATCGACAATATCGATGCGGGCGAGCAAATCCTGCAAAAAAGCATGCGGAATCACGGCAGTAGGCTGAAGGGCTGATTAATCCTTTTTGGGGCATGTAACGATTCCAGAATTGGACATTGGGAGAGAGGACGCTTGCCGTCACAGGACGCTTCGAGTTGTTTAAGGATTTTGACCATTGTTCTGACGGTCTTTTCTTTTTCTTGAAGGACGTTCAGCTTGTCTCGAATGAGCACTTTAATCTGCTGGCTTGTGGTTCCGGATTGTTCCTGTAAATCGATTAACTCCTTGATTTCTTCAAGGCTAAAGCCTACGGATTGGGAATTTTTGATGAAATGAATCTGTCTGATCGCCGCTTCAGGATATAAGCGGTAGCCTGAGGGTTTGCGTATCACGTTGCGAATCAATCCGCACCGTTCGTAGTGTCGTATTGCAACGCTTGTTGTCCCCGTCTTTTTAGACAGTTCGCCGATGGTGAGTGACTGCATGACGTTATATTCCACATTAATTGACTTTATTTTAACGTTAAGGTTATTATCCGTGTCCTTCCCAAGGGCGCGCCGATGGCGAAAGGATATAAACATCAACCTTCAATCCACTGCTGTTATCACCCCATTCTCTGCATTACCGTTTCAGCCAGAATCACAGAATAATCATAAGACTGTAGACTGGCTGAGGCGAAACATCGTGCATGCCCTTCCGTATGGCCATGCTTTGACGCAGCCGGGCTGGTTAGAAGCGCTGGATGCCGCCGCAGGATACACCGCAAAGTTAGCCGGAATGCAGGCAGGTATGATGTTAAATATGTCATTGCGCATGCCACAGCATCATATGCCGGATATGCCGCATCCAGGGACAAACAGCAGCGGTTTAACCAATGAGGTTGCCGATATGGCTGCGATGGCTTTAGGCGGATCGGTGGGCCAGATCGCTTACAATATTGTGCGCCGCGGGATTACTTTTGTGGTGCATGAAACGGCTCAACGACTCACTGAAGGTGGTGCTTCTCCATCCAATAGTGACGACAATGTAACAGATTGGATTAAAAGAGACATTTTATCCAAGCTCCCTTATGCACAGGCTTTAAGCCAGACTCAACCCTGGCCGGAAGCGTTCGATTCCGCAGCGGAATACACGACAATGTTGATCGGTATGTTCGTAGGGATGAAGTTAGGCATGCCATCGGAGCATATGTCGCACAGCGGTGGATTGACTGATGCAGCGAAAAGCATGGCCGCAATGGCCATAGGCGAATCAGCCGGCATGGTCGCCTACACTATCGTGAGACGCAGAATCGGCCCTGCCGTGTATGAAGCGGTTGGGTCGCTTTATAACAGCGTGACTGCTCGACTGGATGGAGAAGGATCAGAAAGGCAGCCGCTTTTAAATAACGCAATTGTCTAAAAACCTGCTCGCAAACCGTAAGCATTTAAAATGCAAAAACCCGCTTGAAGCGCATTCAAGCGGGTTATATTGTGCAGTGAAATCCAGACGTTTCAGTCAGGCAACCAATCTTGATCCAGCATCTGCGCGAAAGTCCACAGGCACGTTTCCGGGAAGTCTTCCAGCCCCGTTT
Organism: Candidatus Glomeribacter gigasporarum; assembly: GCA_001684025.1. Classification (GTDB taxonomy): domain Bacteria; phylum Pseudomonadota; class Gammaproteobacteria; order Burkholderiales; family Burkholderiaceae; genus Glomeribacter; species Glomeribacter gigasporarum_A. The sequence continues at coordinate 6,388 of LXRJ01000023.1, forward strand.
CTTTCATCGCGTCAACAATTGCATCGCCCCACATACTCTCTTTCCATTCCGGGTCAGAGAGCATTGGCTTTAAGCTCGGCGTGTTTTTTAAACGCTTTGCAATGTTTTTGCGCTGCACCTTGATAGTCAGCCGCCAACTGTTCCCCCGACGTTCGGGCTGATATTTCCATTTCAGCAGATGAGCCAATAAAACGGCCATTCTGTTCGCCAGTTCGCGTTGTTCGCTTTTACCCACGTCTTCAATTTCATCGGCAAGGTGTTCGCGGTCAAGTAAATCAAACTGACCGGAGCGAATAAAGTGCGCCTGTTCACGGGCCCACGCAATCACATCGTGTTGATATTCGGTACGGGCCATGCCTAATTTCCTGTACTCAACAGATCAATAGAGCTTTTTCGGCAACATCTGACTGCGTAAGCGCTTGAAATGGCGTTTGATGGCCGCCGCTTTTTTGCGCTTGCGCATCGTAGTGGGTTTTTCGCGGAATTCGCGCGCGCGCAGTTCGGGCAACAGCGCGATTTTTTCAATCGTTCGTTTAAAACGCCGCAGTGCAACTTCAAAGGGTTCGTTTTCTTTAACGCGAATCGTGGTCATAAGGAGAAAGCCGTTTTAAATAATTTTAAAACCAAAAATCCTAACATATTGAGGATCATCTTTGTTTGGCGGTTAAACTTTAAAATTTTTCAACGCACACCCTATGCTGGTGCTCGGCATCGAAACCTCTTGCGATGAAACGGGGCTTGCGTTTTATTCGAGCCGACACGGTCTGCTTGCGCATGCGCTGCATTCGCAGGTCGAGGTGCATCGGGAATACGGCGGCGTCGTGCCCGAACTGGCATCGCGTGACCATATCCGGCGTGTTTTGCCATTGCTCGAGCGTATTCTGACCCAAGCGGAGGTTTCCCCTGTGGCGATTGACGCCATTGCGTTCACGCAGGGCCCGGGTCTTGCGGGTGCGCTGCTGGTCGGCGCGAGTATTGCCAATGGTCTTGGCTTTGCCTGGGATCGGCCTGTGATTGGCATTCATCATTTGGAAGGCCATCTGCTCTCGCCGTTATTAGCGCCCAATCCGCCGTCTTTTCCCTTTGTTGCGCTGCTCGTGTCGGGCGGACATACGCAATTGATGGAGGTCAGCGATGTCAGCGCCTATCGAACCCTGGGCGAAACGCTGGACGACGCGGCCGGAGAAGCATTCGACAAAACGGCAAAATTACTCGGACTCGGTTATCCGGGCGGGCCGGCCGTCTCACAATTAGCTGAATCGGGGACCAGCGGGGCAGTCATACTTCCGCGCCCGATGCTGCACTCCAAGGATTTAGATTTCAGTTTTAGCGGCTTGAAGACCGCCGTATCGACTTATATTCGCCGCGCCGTCCGTCCGTTGCACGCGCGGGAGAAAGCCGATCTTGCGCGTGGTTTTGTCGATGCGGTGGTTGAGGTGCTCGTTTCCAAATCGATGCGGGCATTGGCTCAGACGCATTTGAAGCGCTTGGTGGTCGCAGGCGGCGTCGGCGCGAACCGGCAATTGCGCGCGGCGCTGGCACAAGCGGCGCACACGCATGCCTTTGAAGTTTTTTATCCCGATGTTGAGTTCTGCACCGATAACGGCGCGATGATCGCGCTCGCTGGCGCGCTCCGATTACAGCGCTGGCCTGAGCAGGCCAGCCGGACATATGGATTTACGGTACGACCACGCTGGAATTTGTCAGCGCTCAATGCTTGATTTCTTGCGTTCAGGTGATTGTGCTTCAGCAATTTTCATATGTTCAATCTGCGCATACGCGCTGTGGTTGTGGATTGATTCAAAGTTTCCGCTTCAAGTACGTAGGCGGCAATTCGGTCATCTTGATTCAGCTAAGATGTGAATGAAACAATAATGTTGTGAATGCGTTGTTTATGCCACCTTTCTGGAGAGGCGCTGCGCTGCAAAAGGAAAACGGTTTTGGATCGCTTGCGCAATGCCTGCGCCGTCCAAACCGCTGTCTGCGAGCAGCTGGGCTGAATCGCCATGATCGATAAAGCGGTCTGGCAATCCGAGTTGCAGCATGGGGCGCTCAATGCCCTGCGCGAGCAGGCTTTCAATACACGCCGAGCCAGCGCCTCCCATCACACAACCTTCTTCGGCCGTGACCAGCGCATCGTGCGTCTGTGCTAACTGAATAATGAGCGCTTCGTCGAGCGGTTTGACGAAGCGCATATTCGCCACGCTTGCGTTGAGCTGCTCGGCAGCGGCCAGACTCGGCGCGACCATCGTGCCAAACGCAAGAATTGCGATCCGCTGCCCCAACGGTTGGGTAGACTCGCGCCGCAGCTCGCCGCGGCCGATCGGCAACGCGCGCCCATGTTTGAAAATCGGCGCGCCCAGCCCCGCGCCGCGCGGATAACGCACCGCCGCCGGCCCGTCGTGTTGCACTGCGGTATTCAGCATCTGCCAACATTCATTTTCATCGGAAGCGGCCATCACGAGCAGATTGGGAATGCAGCGTAAAAAGGCGAGGTCATACGCGCCCATATGCGTTGCGCCATCTGCGCCGACCACGCCGGCGCGGTCGATCGCAAATACCACCGGCAGATTTTGCAGCGCGATATCATGGATCAGTTGGTCATAGGCGCGCTGTAAAAAAGTGGAATAAATCGCCACGACCGGCTTTAAACCTTCAACCGCCAGTCCGCCGGCAAGCGTGAGCGCATGCTGCTCGGCAATCCCGACATCGTAATAGCGCTCTGGAAAACGCTGCTCAAATTCAATCAGACCTGAGCCTTCGCGCATCGCGGGCGTAATCCCGACAATGCGCGCATCGCGCGCCGCTGTTTCACACAACCATTCGCCAAAGACTTGTGTGTACGTTTTTCGCGCAGTCAGGCGCCGCATTGATTTCGGCTGCACGCCATTGACCGGATTGAATTGACCCGGCGCGTGATAGAGCACCGGATCGGCTTCGGCCAGCTTGTAGCCTTGCCCTTTTTTGGTCACTACATGCAGAAATTGCGGCCCTTTAAGTGCTTTGAGGTTGTGCAGGGTTGGAATCAGCGAGTCCAGATCATGTCCGTCAATCGGGCCAATGTAATTAAAGCCAAGCGCTTCAAACAGCGTCGCCGGCACGACCATCCCTTTGGCATGTTCTTCAAAGCGCCGCGCGAATTCAAGCATCGGGGGCGCGACGCGCAGGACTGTTTCGACGCCTTTTTTCGCCGCCGCATAAAAGCGGCCGGACATCAGCCGTGCCAGATAGCGGTTTAACGCGCCAACCGCAGGGGAAATCGACATATCGTTGTCGTTGAGCACCACAATCAGCGGCAAATCATCGCAGACGCCGGCATGGTTCATCGCTTCAAACGCCATTCCGGCGGACATCGCGCCGTCGCCAATCACCGCGATGGAAAATCTCGCTTCGCCTTTTAAGCGGCTCGCGAGCGCCATGCCGAGCGCGGCTGAAATGGAAGTGCTTGAATGCGCAGTGCCGAATGTATCGTATTTGGATTCACAGCGACGCGGAAAGCCGGACAGTCCGCCTTGCTGGCGCAGCGTTGCCATTGCAGCGCGCCGTCCGGTCAGAATCTTGTGCGGATAGGTTTGATGACCGACATCCCAGACGATGCGATCGTGCGGCGTGTTGAACGCGTAATGAAGCGCAATCGTCAGCTCGACTGTGCCCAAATTCGACGATAAATGCCCGCCGGTGCGCGAGACGCTCTCCAGTACGAACGCGCGCAATTCATCGGCCAGTTGCTTGAGCGCGCGCCGCTCGAGTGTACGCAGCGCGGCGGGGTCGTCAATCGTTTTGAGTAATGAATCGTTCATCGTTTTGTCAAAAAGCGCGTTCGACGATTAAATCGGCTAACTGCGCGAGCCGTCGCGTAGGTTTTTGATCGGAGGATGGCAATGACGCGAGCGCCGCGCGCGCATCGGCGCGCAATTGTTCAACTTGCGCGCGGCAAGCATTCAATCCAAGGATCGATACATAATTCGGTTTACCGTCGCGCGCGTCTTTGCCAGCGGTTTTGCCGAGCGTTGCTGAATCGGAAACGCTATCCAGAATATCGTCGACAATCTGAAATGCAAGGCCGATCGCGCTGGCGTAGCGATCCAGCGCTTCTGGAACTGTCCAAAAACTGACTTTTCCATTATGTGAAGCGCATAAAACGCCCATTCGCACTGCGGCGCGAATGAGCGCGCCGGTTTTCATGCGGACCATTGTTTCCAGTTCTGCATGCTTCAGATGCACGCCAATGCTTTCGAGATCAATGGCTKGSCCSCCCGCCATTCCCTTGGATCCGCTGGCGATCGCCAGCGCGCGCACCAGTGCGGCGCATTGCAGCGGCGCCAGTTCGGCTTCGGTTAAGATCATAAAAGCCTGTGTTTGCAGGGCGTCGCCGGCGAGTATCGCGGTTGCTTCGTCATACCGAATATGCAGCGCCGGTTTACCGTGCCGTATCAGATCATTATCCATCGATGGCAGATCGTCATGCGCCAGCGAGTACGCATGGATCATTTCGAGCGCGGCGGCGGCGGCATCGAGCGCATGATCCGGCGCGCCGGCCCATGCGCCGGCGGCGTAACACAACAAGGGCCGGATGCGCTTGCCGTTCCCCAGCGCGGCATAGCGCATCGCTTGATGCAGCCGCGTATCCGCAGTCGGTAGAAATGTATCGAGCGCGCGCTCGATGCGCGCGCGCATGGCGCTGCGCCACTGCTCAAAGCTATCCATCCGTTGACTGGCCGTTTTCATCCGCCAAGAACGGTTGCAACGCTTCACCATCGAGCACGCGCACCTGCCGCTCAACATGTTCAAGTTGTGCGCGGCAATAAGTGATCAGCGCGGTGCCGCGCCGGTATGCCGCGAGGGAGTCTTCAAGGCTGAGTTGGCCATCTTCCATCTGCATGAGCAGCGTCTCCAGTTCAGCCACCGCTGTTTCATAGTTAGGCGGCGGCGTGGTATCCGTCTGAATTGGATTGTCCTTGGTTGGCTCTTTGTACATCTGTGAACGCCTCTGTGAGAATAAACTGGAAATTCTACGGGAAAGATTCGCGGACACAGGCCAACATATAATTGATCGAAGTGTCTTTGGATGCTGTAAAGCATTGACTAAGCGGGGCGTAGCTCAATCCTTGAAGCGCATAAACACGTAAATGCGCCGCGCGCGCGTGGGCGGCCAATTCTGAGGGACGGATGAAGCGCGCATAGTCGTGCGTGCCGCGCGGCAGCATGCGAAGTAAATACTCCGCAGCGATAACCGCGAGCAAATAAGCTTTCGGCGTGCGGTTCAGAGTTGAAAAAAAGACCCAGCCGCCGGGTTTGACGAGCGTTGCGCAGGCGGCGGCGATGGCGCCAGGATCGGGCACATGCTCGAGCATTTCCATGCATGTCACAACATCATAGCGGCCGGGTTCACACGCTGCCAGGGATTCCGCAGTCACTTCTTCATACTCCACAGAGACGCCCGTCTCACGCCGATGCAGTTCAGCGGTGCTGAGCGCTTCGGCGCACAAATCAATGCCTTTAACGCGCGCGCCCAGTTGCGCCATTGATTCAGAGAGAATGCCTGCGCCGCAGCCGACGTCAAGAACGCATTTGCCGTTCAAACGCGCATGCTGGTCAATCCAGCGCAGGCGAACTGGATTCAGTTGATGCAGGAATTTGAATTCGGCCTGCGGGTCCCACCAGCGAGGCGCAAGTGCGCCAAACTGACTCAATTCTTTTGGATCGACATTCGCCATCGTGAAAATTAAATGGAAATAAAAAAAGCCCTGCTCAGGCAGGGCTTTTATAAATTGCTTTCTTTATTTTTTCAATTCTTGAGGCTGCTGCACAGTGTTGTCAGGCGTTTTGGCGGGTTGAGCGGAGGGCGTTTTCTGGCCTGATTGCGGTGCAGGCACGACACGGGTAATCGTCCGCGTTCCAACCACTTCAACTTCTACGCGGCGGTCTGGCGCAAGGCAAGCAATCAACGCTTCACGCTGCTTTTTCAGACTTTGATTGCAACCTGTCGTCACCGGATGGCGTTTGCCCTTTGCTTCCGTATAAATGCGTTTTTCATCAATGTCTTTCTTGACGAGATAGGTTTTAACCGCCCGCGCACGCCGCGCGGAAAGCGCGTCATTGTATTTATCGGTTCCGATTCGATCGGTATGACCGGTCGCAACAATGACTTCAAGGTCAATGCCCTTAATTTTGTCGGCGAGGTCATCGAGTTTCGCTCTACCTTCCGGTTTGAGCACGCTTTTATCAAAATCAAACAGCGTCTCCGCCTGATATTTGATTTTCTGGCTAATGATTTTGGGTGGCGGAGGCGGCGCAATCGGGGGCGGCGGAGGCGTTTCCGCAACCAGCGCGCCATCGCATCCTTGATTGGCAGTCTCGGGTGTCCAGAAACCGTTACGCCAGCACAATTCATTTGTGCCGTTCATCCATATCTGCTCGCCTGTTCCATTGACCCAGTTATCGTTGACATCCTGTTTCGATGCCGGCACGGATTGCGCTGCAGCGGGCCCGGTGACGGCGGCCACTATGGCTGCAACGAGTGCGCGCTTAAAAAAGCTGTTCATTATTTCCTTCTCCTTTCGGAATTGAGATCGCCGCAGATTAAACGCATGTCCGATGCGCCAACTGCACTTTTCATACATCTTTCGATTGCACTTTTTATTTTGCCATAGCGCGCGCGTGCAGCGCAGAAATATTCTAGCAAGCGGGCTATCCTTGAAAAAATGTCGCGAGGACACAACGGAAAGATCAGGCGGATTGAGCGTGCTTATCTGCACAGACGCTGCCCATCGCACCAAGTCAGAATAACGCGCATGCTAGAATCATGCGTTTATTTTACTTTCTTTTTGCGCTGCTTATTCTGAGCAGACGCACCTATCGTTTCACGTCAAGAAGCCAGTCTATGGATCCGGACCACTACGCTCAAGAGACATTGCCGATTTCTCTTGAGGAGGAGATGCGCCGTTCCTATCTCGATTATGCGATGAGCGTGATCGTCGGGCGGGCGTTGCCAAGCGTTTACGATGGCTTAAAGCCCGTCCATCGCCGCATTCTGTACGCCATGCATCTAATGCATAATGACTGGAACCGTCCTTATAAAAAGTCTGCGCGCATTGTCGGCGATGTGATTGGTAAATATCACCCGCATGGCGACACCGCAGTCTACGACACGGCGGTCCGTATGGCGCAGGATTTCTCGCTGCGTTATAGGTTGATCGACGGCCAGGGTAATTTCGGCTCGGTCGACGGCGACAACCCGGCCGCGATGCGTTATACCGAAATCCGGATGGCGAAAATCGGCCATGAACTGCTCGCCGATATCGACAAGGAAACCATCGATTTCATCCCCAATTACGACGGCCATGAAAGTGAGCCGGTGGTATTGCCCGCGCGCGTGCCGAATCTGCTGATCAATGGATCATCGGGTATTGCGGTGGGAATGGCGACCAATATTCCACCTCATAATTTGAATGAGATTGCGGATGCATGCCTGCATCTGCTTGAAAAGCCCGATGCAACGATTGATGAATTGATTGCGATTGTGCCTGCGCCCGATTTTCCAACCGCAGGTATTATTCACGGCACGGCTGGCGTTCATCAAGGATATCGAAGCGGACGGGGCCGGGTGGTGATGCGCGCAAAGACGCATTTTGAAGACATCGACCGCGGACAGCGCTGTGCCATCATCATCGATGAATTGCCCTATCAGGTCAACAAGCGTGTTTTGCTTGAGCGCATAGCGGCGCTGGTCAATGAAAAAAAGCTGGAAGGGATTTCGGATATTCGCGATGAATCCGATAGGAGCGGAATGCGCGCGGTCATTGAGCTTAAGCGCGGCGAAGTGCCTGAAGTGGTATTGAATAATTTATATACACAGACGCAACTGCAGGATACGTTCGGCATTAATATGGTGGCGTTGGTCGACGGCCAGCCCAGATTGCTGAATCTGAAACAAATATTGGCCTATTTTCTGGCGCACCGGCGCGAAGTCATTACGCGCCGGACCGTGTTCGAGTTGCGGCGCGCGCGCGAGCGGGGCCACGTGCTGGAAGGGCTGGCGGTCGCGCTGGCGAATATCGATACCTTCATTGCCCTGATTAAAGCGGCACAGACCCCGGTTGCGGCGAAACAGGCGCTGATGGCGCAAACATGGCCGTCGCCTCTGGTGCGCGATCTGCTCGCGCGCGTTGAACAGGCATCGGCAGGCGGCAGCGCAGCGGTCCGGCTGCCGGATTTGAGTGCAGAGTTTGGCCTTCGGCCGGACGGTTCCTATGCGCTCTCTGAGACACAGGCGCAGGAAATCTTGCAGATGCGCCTGCAACGGCTCACGGGGCTTGAGCAGGATAGAATCGTCTCCGAATACCGCGAGATGGTCGAGAAAATTTCGGACCTGCTCGATATTCTGTCCAAGCCTGAGCGCATCAGCGCCATTATCGGCGATGAGCTGACGGCTCTAAAACAGGCGTTTGGCGATGCACGGCGCGCGCAGATCGAGTTCAATCCAGAGGATTTGAGTCGCGAAGATTTAATCACGCCGCAAGATCGGGCAGTGACCATTTCTCATACCGGTTATGTGAAGTCTCAGCCGCTCGATGAATACCGCGCGCAAAAACGCGGCGGACGCGGTAAACAAGCGATTGCGATCAAGGAAGACGACTGGATCGAGAGCCTCTTTATTGCCAATACGCATGATTATCTTCTGTGCTTTTCAAATCGCGGCCGCGTCTATTGGATTAAAGTCTATGAAGTGCCGCTCGGCTCGCGCCAGTCGCGCGGACGGCCAATTGTGAATATGTTGCCGCTCGCGCCGGATGAAAAAATTACCGTTGTATTACCTGTTAAGGAATTCAATGCGCGCCAATACGTTTTGATGACCACTGCGTTAGGCACTGTCAAAAAAACACCGCTGAGCGCGTTCAGCCGTCCGATGAAAAAAGGCATTATTGCGGTCAACCTGGACGAAGAGGATTATTTAGTCGGCGCCGCGATGACCGATGGTCAGCACGATGTGATGCTGTTCTCTGATCGCGGGAAAGCCGTGCGCTTCAGCGAAAACGATGTACGCGCGATGGGGCGCGGAGCACGCGGCGTGCGCGGCATGCAGCTTGAAAAAGGGCAGCGCGTGATTGCCATGCTCGTGGCGGACAATGAAGCGCAGTCCGTTTTAATCGCGACTGAGAACGGATTTGGCAAACGCACGCCGATCCGCGAACATACGCGTCATGGACGCGGTACGAAGGGTATGATTGCGATTCAGACGACGCCGCGCAACGGTCGGGTCGTTGCGGCGACGCTGGTTCAGCCAGAAAGCCAGATTATGCTGATCACAACGGCGGGCGTACTGATCCGCACACGTGTGAGCGAAATACGCGAGATGGGCCGGGCGACGCAGGGTGTTACACTGATTCAGCTTGATCAAGGGAGTAAGTTATCGGGATTGCAGCATATCGCCGAGACAGAAGAGGCGCTGGAAGGCGCGCAGAGTGAAGCGCAAGCGCTTGTTACAGATTGTAAATAGACTCTAAAAACCAGTGCAATTAAGTTTTTACGGAACTGCTCAACATCTAATCTATGGAGTGACAATGAAAAAACAATGCAAACAATGGCTTTTACTGGCTTTATTTGTGCCTGCGCTGGCGCTGGCGGAAGAACCGCAGGTCAGCGCGACTTCACCTCAAACCGCTCCCGCGCCGGCTCCGATTGAGCCGGCAAAGCGCGCAGCGATTAAAGACCTGTTAGACGCAATTGATGCAGACAAGCTTGTGGCAGCGATTGGCAATGGCGCCCAAAATCAAGCGAAACAACTGGCGCCAGCGATTCTTTCAGAGGCGTTGACTGAAAATAAAACCCTGAACGATGCGCAAAAACGCGCGCTGGTGCCGCCGCTCCAGCAAAACGCGCTCCCCAAACTGATTGAACGGGCAGGCACAATATTTACGACGCCGTCGTTCAAAGCCGATGCCGTTCAGTTTCAATATGATGCTTATGCAAAGTATTACACGATCCAGGAAATCAAAGACCTCACGAAATTTTATAAAAGCCCGACCGGCCGGAAATTCATTCAGGTGCAGGATCAGGTGGGACGTGATACGGTGAATGGATTGATGGGCAAATATATGCCGCAAGCGGTCAAAGAAATCCGAGCCGCATCCGACCGGGAAGTCGCGACCACGAAGCCGGAGCCTGCACTTTCAAAATCTTCGGGTAAAACGGATAAGAAATAAAAAAGTAAGATCATGAACAGGCACTAGGCGGGTCTGCACTGAATTTCATGCTGAAGTAGCAACGCGTTTAAAGATACTTTTGGACGACTCATGTAGAAATAATGGCCGTTTACGTCGCACGTAAAACGGCCATTTTATATTGGTATCTTGCAAGCACATGGGAACGCTTCGATTGGGACCCTATACGCGCGCGCGCGGCGCCGTATTGCTGCCCGGCTCAAAAAGCATTTCAAACCGTGCATTGCTGCTCGCCGCTGTTGCGCACGGCGAAACGGTCATTGAGCATTTACTCGATGCGGACGATACGCGCGTGATGCGCGCCGCGCTGGAAGCGCTGGGGGTGCGCTGCATTGATGCGCCGCCGCGTTGTACCGTGCATGGCGCCGGCGGCGTCTTCCCAAAGTCAAAAGCCGATTTATTTCTCGGCAATGCCGGAACGGCGGTGCGTATGCTGACCGCCGCGCTGGCCCTGAGCGCGCGTTCAGGCGCAACGCATTACCGGATTTCGGGCGTGCCGCGCATGCATGAACGCCCGATGGGTGATTTGGTGGACAGTTTGCGTAAGGTCGGCGCGCAGATCGACTACGCTGGATGCGCAGGCTTTCCACCGCTGATAATTCGTTCGATGCGCCGCGCGTCCATGTCATTCGCTCAACCGTTAAAAATTCGCGGCAGCACTTCAAGCCAATTCTTAAGCGCTCTGTTGATGGCGTTGCCGCTGCTCAGCACAACGGTGAACGAACCGATTCAGATTGAAGTCGAAGGCGAATTGATTTCTCAGCCGTATATTGAAATGACGCTGCAACTGATGCAGCAGTTCGGCGTCTGCGTTGAGCGGCAGGCATGGCGCTGCTTTACAGTACCGGCGGGCGCACGTTATCAGTCGCCTGGATATTTCAAAATTGAAGGCGATGCGTCGTCGGCTTCGTATTTTCTGGCCGCTGGCGCGCTCGGCGGTGGGCCGGTGCGGGTGCTGGGCGTGGGAGGCTCGAGTATTCAGGGAGATATTGCGTTCACCGATGCGCTCATCCGCATGGGCGCGCAGGTGATGATGGGCGATGACTGGATTGAGGCGCGCGGTCAGCCGCCGCTCAAAGCCATCGATCTGGATTGTGTTCGGATCCCCGATGCGGCGATGACCCTTGCCGTTGCCGCGCTCTTTGCAACCGGCGCGAGCACATTGCGTAATATCGGGAGCTGGCGCGTCAAAGAAACGGATCGAATAACAGCGATGACGCGGGAATTACGCAAACTGGGCGCCTCAGTTGAGGCGGGCGCCGATGGCTTGCGCATCACTCCGCCGAGCGCGCTTGTACAAAACGTTGCCATCGACACTTGCGATGATCACCGGATGGCAATGAGTTTCTCGCTTATCAGCCTGGCCAACGCGCCAGTCTGCATCAACGATCCAATATGCGTTGCGAAAACATTTCCCGAATATTTTGAATGTTTTAGCACAGTGATCGGTGGATAGATCGAACCCTATTCCACATGCTCGCCATGCAATGCCACATCCAATCCATCGCGCTCCGCTTCCTCAGTGACGCGCAGCCCTAGGGTTGCATAATCATCATAACCCAGCTTATTTTTCAGCCATGTCGCTGCCCAGAAGCACACCATACCGGCGGCGAGACCGATGACGAGCGCGCCGCTTACATTCACAAAGTAGGCCCTTATGCCTGTATTAAACGTTGTAACGCTGCTTGATGCGCTTCTGGCTCGTGCGCTGCGAGCAGTTCTTGTACCGCTGGTTCAAGTGTGGATTGCTTCAGTTGCCGGATCTGTTGCTTAATCATCAACAACTGGTTAGCTGGCATTGAAAATTCAGTCAGACCTAGACCGAGCAACACGCGCGTGAAAGCCGGATCGCCCGCCATTTCGCCACAGATCGATACCGGTATGCCCGCTTGACGGCCTGCGGATAATGTTTCCGCAATCAAGCGAAGCACGGCAGGATGAAGAGGATCATACAGATGCGCGACTGCTTTATCGCAACGGTCAATCGCCAGCGTGTATTGGATGAGATCGTTGGTGCCGATGGCTAGAAAATCGAAACGCTTTGCAAAAAACGGCGCCATCAACGCGCTCGCTGGAACTTCAATCATCGCGCCGACTTTCAGGTTCGGATCGACGTTTAAACCGGCCTCGATGCATTGACGCCGGGCGGTTTTAATCAAAGCAAAGGTTTGGTCGATCTGTTGCGCATGCGTGAGCATTGGAATCAAGATTCTGACCGGCCCGAAGCGAGACGCGCGCAGAATGGCGCGCAGCTGCGCGAGTACAATATGCGGCTCCGCCAGACCCCAGCGAATCGCGCGCCGGCCAAGCGCAGGGTTGAGCGCATCCTTGGGATTGAGATCAGCGCATCCGTCCAGTGTTTTGTCTGCACCCACATCGAAGGTGCGAATCGTCACTGGCCGGCCGTTCATCGTCTCGACCACGTGCCGATACGCCTCGAATTGTGCCTCTTCTTCAGGTAATTGACCGCGCGGATCCATCCATAGAAATTCCGTGCGGAACAGGCCGATGCCGCATGCATTGGCTTCAATCGCGGCGCGTGCGTCGTCCGGCAATTCAATATTTACATATAAATCAACCTGAACGCCGTCTACGGTACAGGCTGGCGCTGACAAAAGCTTGCTCAAAGAAACCTGTATGCATGCGTGTTGACGCTGCCGGGCCGCATATTCCTCAAGTACATGCGACGAGGGTTCGACCATCACAATGCCGCCGTTGCCATCGACAATGATCAAATCATCTTGGCGGATCAGAACACTGGCCAACGGTACGCCAAGCACGGCTGGAATGCCGAGACTATGCGCGACGATGGCGGTATGTGAGGTGCGTCCGCCCAATTCAGTGATAAAACCGCAAAAGGCATGCGCGCGGGTTCTGAACTGGAGCATATCCGCCGGTGAAATATCGTGCGCAATGATGATTTTCTGACCGTACGGCGCATGACTACTGCGCGCCGCTGCCGCAATTGAGGGCGGTGTATCCGCTAACGCTTTTAGGAGCCGCTCGACCACCTGTTCGAGGTCTGCTTTACGTTCGCGTAAATATTCATCTTCAACTTCATCAAAATAGTGGCCGAATTGCTCAAGCTGTTCAGCCAGCGCCCATTCGGTGTTATAGCAGCGCTCACGGATCAATGCGATGGTTGCGTCGGTCAGCGTTGCATCGTGCAGCAGGAGGATATGCACATTCAGAAATGCGCTCATCTCAGCAGGCGCATCAGCGGGCAGTTCAGCACGCAACGCTTCAAGCTCGCGTTGCACTTGAACTTGCGCCGCATGGAAACGCGCGATCTCAGCCTCAATCTGGCTTGGGTCGATTTGATACCGGTTGATTTCAAGCGTGGCAGGCGCAATCAAACAAGCGCGTCCAATCGCGATTCCTCTTGAAACGGGAACTCCGTGCAGCGTGAATAACACTTGCGTCTCCAGCGCATTTCAGGCGCTCTCCCAGCATCTTGGCGAGACAGTCGGAGTCGGGAAGAACATCCGTAATTTGATCATAGGCCATTGTAAACTCGTCCATTATGGCTGCGTGGGTCCGAGCAGTTGCGCTTCAAACCAGCGCTTCGCCGCCTGCCAGCCTGCTTCCGCTTCGGCGCGTAGGCGGCGCGCTTCTTCGCGTCGGCGTCGGGCTTCGGCGGCAATGGTTTCTTGTACGGCTGGCTTTGGGATTGGGATCGCCAGGTTCGCCACATCTTCGTTGGTGAGACGCGGGTGGGTGTTGCCCGTCATCATGTGCCGGGTTCGTGCAAGCGTCAGGCTGCTGCGGAGGACGGCCGCGAGGTAATCAGGATGCAGGGCTTCGCTATTCTTGACGCGCAGAACATGAAACTCCGGCGAACAACACCCACCGCTTTCCGCTGCGTGGACCTTATTAAGGTAGGAACCCAAACGTGCAAACAGCACATCGCCGCGCTGGAAGACGAAACAAGCGCCCGTCACCTTTTTATCGGTCGGCACGAGTGCATGCCGGTACAGGCATGGAACACATGGGGTGAAAGTCCCCTGACGCCAATTGCCTATT
>LXRJ01000285.1 GCA_001684025.1 Candidatus Glomeribacter gigasporarum
AGATAGAGACCAGTCAGGACAGGAATCGCAGGATTCTTGAGGAACTTTGAGAGAAGAACTGATAGATTCTACTTCCTCAATAGAGCACCAGTTGTTTGCAACCTAGAGTTTTGAAAGGATAGTATAAGAAGAAGTCTTCGCCTAAGGAATTCCACAGGAAAACGAGAAAGGAGGAAGCCACTTCCAATTGAGCCTTAGTAGCTTTGAGCTGAGACTCCTTTTCTTGAAGAGGGCATAACGATATTTGCTTGATATCGCTCACGAATCAGGAATTCTTCAGCGCCATCAGAAGGAAAGTAGTTAAGGAAACAGGTTTTACGAGGAAGAAAGAGAGACTTTGGGGTGAGATACTGAAATCGACAAGTGAGCTGTCGCCTCAAGAATTGTCTGTCATGAATTGGAGTCTGAGAATTTGGAATTAGGAATGGAAGAAGCCTAGAATTTGGAAGAAGGACGACGAAGCAGCAGAGAAAACACGTTTTACGGGAAAACGTGTTATTAGACTGTCTATAATTGAAGGATTTCTCAATATAGAGGATTTGAGTCACGAACAGGCATAGAAGCAGGCGAGCTTCAATATGATAGAATTGACCTTATCAAAACTTGAGAGAGGATGTTTCGAGGAAGTCAATATAGAGAACTTCTAACCCAAAGGGGCCTTCGGCCCAAAGGGGTTAGAATAAGAGAAAGGAGTATAAGAAACACTTTAGAGTTACGGGGGGATAAGGCCCAAGAAGAAAGGTTATAAGTCAAAGAGACGGAATGCAAGAGGACTGATGAATACAGATTTTGTCTTGACCAAAGACAGGAAAGGCTGAGGAAGGATGCATGGACCATCGGGACAAGTTCCAAGCTAAGCAGCCAACCGCGATAACCAGCCTTTTTAGGCTTAATAGTAGTCAGAGGCAATATAGGAGATTATGATCTAGATCCCTGCCGATGAGGACAATATCATCTTAATCCTCGCACAGCGATTGCATGACGAAGGGACTTTTCCTCAAAGGGGGTAATTTGCCCCTTAAGAGAACATGATCAATTTTGGCTCAAAGGAAGAGATGGCGCCGGCTGTGTGATGGTTTGCTATGTACCGACATTACTTCCAGGCGAACGTTACCCTATTGCACCTGTCAGTCAGATTGTGACAGCATAGTCATTCTCCAAACGCATAACTCAATATCTTGAGATATCGAAATAGGCTACACCATACCTATCTCTACTACGGTAGCAATAAACCTGCCAGGATAGTAAAGTCAT
>LXRJ01000298.1 GCA_001684025.1 Candidatus Glomeribacter gigasporarum
ACAGTCATAGGCCTATCGCTTATTTTAAGCGTGTGTCTCTGTCCGCTACTTCAAGGGGCTGTTCCATTGACCCAAGCCTATAAACTCGATACGATATTTTGTATTTGTATCGGCCTAGTGCCAAGAGAATTAGGAGATGTGGCCGAGAGGTCGAAGGCACTCCCCTGCTAAGGGAGCATGCGAGTTAAAGCTCGCATCGAGGGTTCGAATCCCTCCGTCTCCGCCAGTCTCTTCCAATGATTATTTAAGATGAGAACGACTACCCTATTCGGTGGACGCTTTTTGTTGGCAATCAGTGCGTGCCTACTGGTCAGTACAGGCAATACTCAGGGCGCTCTTTCCGCTGAAAGGAAGATTCTTCCGGTCGTTCATTTAAGCGTAGGGACATATTCAGTGAAGGCAGAAATCGCCGAGAATGATGCTGACCGCACCAAGGGGTTGATGTTTAGAACTTTTCTTAAACCGGATGATGGGATGCTGTTTGTGTTTGATCAAACGGATATCCATTGTTTCTGGATGCGTAATACTAAGATCCCGCTTTCCATCGCCTTTATTGATGAAGCGGGTATCATTGTCAATATAGATGAGATGCGGCCTGAAACATTAAACCCGCATTGTCCTGCACGGCCTGTGCCCTATGCGCTCGAAATGAATTCAGGATGGTATGTGTCTAAAGGCATAAAACCGGGCATGAAAATTGATGGATTACCAAGAAACTGAATGCTAGTAGTACAGTTTAAGATTTTAGGCGGCTGTAGCTCAGTTGGACAGAGTACTTGGCTACGAACCAAGGGGTCGTGGGTTCGAATCCTGCCAGCCGCACCACTTAAATGCCTTTAAAATCAGCCACTTAGCGCTTGCACCGTTAAAGTGGCTTTTTCTTTAGTGGGGGACTTGTCCTACCATTCGGTCCCTTGCCAAACTCATCAGCGACACATTCCAGCGATGCGTCTCGTCTTCGATCTTTGACAGTGCTTGGGGTAGTGTCCGAAATTTTGTGTGATCGAGGCCGGCTATAAAACTTATTTCATCGCATCAGTGAAACGTTCGCCGAATAGGATGGCAAACGGGTTGGCGGCCTGTTTCCATGTAACGGGTGGCATTTTCCAGTTTTTCTCAATGTTTCGCAAAGCGAGGAAGAGCAATTTTTTTGCTGCTTGATCA
>LXRJ01000329.1 GCA_001684025.1 Candidatus Glomeribacter gigasporarum
AGATGGTAAGTATAWAAWTAATTNNTATAYTSANRARCTTTTATTTTAATTTATATATGATTGATCAGAGAAATTTTATTTAATTATGGTTTCAATTTATAAATACTTTATACTCACGAGCTAATAATTTAATTTATATATAATTGATTAGTGATTTTTTATTCATAGATTATTCCAATTATAAATAATTTATACTCACGAGCTAATAATTTATGTATAATTTATTAGAAAAATTTTATTTAATTATGGGTTCAATTTATAAAMTRATTTTMTACTTACGAACTAAAAATTGTTTAAATATAATTGGTTAGACTTTTTATAACTTATTCCAATTTACAAAATAATTTATACTCACGAACTAATAAATTATGTATAATTAATTAGAGAAGTTTATTAGTAAATTTATTAATTATAGATCATCGTAAAATTTTCAATTTGTAAAATAATTTTATACTTACTCGCTATAATATAATGATTAGAGGAGTTTCATTCCATTATATATAGATTATAAAATGATTTATACTTACGACCTAGTGATTTAATTTATATATAATGGATTAGAGAAGTTTTATTCTATATATTATATTTATTAGGAAATTTTGCAGGCCGATTTATATCGATTATAATGATTAAAATCACCCCGACTATCGTCAAAAACTTGTAAGATTAACTAACCTTTGAGGATAAATATCTCGACAACTAGTAATTAAAATTASCTCAAATTTTTATTTAAAAATATTATTGACATTAGTCTATAATATGCTAAATTTGGTTCGGTAATCTTCGAGTAATCGCTTGTATATGATTGTTAATTTTCTTAAAATAATTAACTATCATTTACAAGCGATTACTCAAGGATTACCAAAAAAATTTGCCGAAACTTTAATATGTTATAGATTTATATCGAATCATTAATTGTCGAGATATTTATCCTCAAAGTTTAGTTAAAAATTAAGAATTTTTTAAACTATCGATATTATCGATTATAATTAATAGTAATCTA
>LXRJ01000332.1 GCA_001684025.1 Candidatus Glomeribacter gigasporarum
AATTTATTATATAATTTTTAAATAATTGTAAAATTTATTTAAACAAATACAAATTTAATAACATAAGTAAAAATTTAGTTATAATATTTTAGTTACTTTGAATATTATCGAATTTATTAAAATATTTAGAATAATATTAAGTTAATAAAATTTTCAGTATGCAAATAAAGGTTTGATTACATTAGTCTTTAATTTTAAAAAGTTTATATTTTTAAACTTAAATAATATTTTGATTATATAAGAATAAATTTTATTACAATAATTTTAGTTACTTCGAATATATTCAAATTTATTAAAATATTTAGAATAATGTAATTTAATAAAATAAATTTCTAATATGCGAATAAAGTTTTGATTACATTGGCATTTATTTTAAACTCTTATAAATTGATAATATTTTCACTTCTAAAATTTTTTTCATAAATTCAATTTATTATATAATTTTTAAATAATTTTACAAATATCTTTATAATAATTGTTTTTATACTTTTTTCTATTTCTCAACTATTTTTTTTTCTTATTATACTTCATTTTTACTTGCTATATACTTCTTTTTCGATTATTTTAATATTTTCTAGKGATACACATTTTTATGTATTCATTTAATTATTCGTATTAATTCTCTATCTTTCATAAATTTACTTTATTTTCACCTTTTCTTTCTATATTTTTTTACGCATTTTCATTTCTTTATAATTTTTCCTTTTTTTATCTTCTTCTACATTCTTTTTAAATTATTTTATTTTATTCAAGTTATATTCTTATTTTTCATATTTCTTAAATTTTCTTCACATTTATTTGCATTATTTTGTTATTTTTTTTTATGTTAAATTCTCAATTTTTTTATTTTTTATTTTTTTTTATACTTTTTTTATTTTTTTTATTTTAATTGAATCTTACAAAAATAACAACTCTTTCCACTGATCATCTGTATACAAAAATGCAAAAACAAAAAGTGACAAAAACACATAATCAGCAATAAG
>LXRJ01000334.1 GCA_001684025.1 Candidatus Glomeribacter gigasporarum
CTCTTTGGGGGTGGGTCAATTTTCAGTGCATTTCCAGGCTCAGTTTTCGGTGCATTTCAACAATCGAAGAACGCGAGCGCCAAGCATGGGCCCAATACCGGCAAGCGTTGCGCGATCTGCCGCAGCAGAAAGACTTTCCGAAACAGATTGTTTGGCCGCAGCCGCCAGAATTAAATGCATCATGAATTCAGTCAATGCGCATCAGCATATGCTGGATTGATTTCTTCCTGAATCAGGCTGCCGGCCTCCATTTCGGTTTTTTTCAAACTATACGCTGCTTGCATGTTCAACCAAGATTGCGCATCGCCACCGAAATAGCGCGCAAGACGCAGCGCTGTATCAGCGGTAATCGCACGGCGTTCTTTGATGATTTCATGCAACCGCGTGGATGGTATATGCAGTGCCATTGCCAATGCATTGACGCTCAATGCGAGCGGGATAAGGTATTCCTCTCGCAGGATTTCTCCTGGATGAACTGGACGCATTTTATTTCGATGCATGGAATTTGATCCTCAGTGATAGTCGACAATTTCAACGTCATGAACATGGCTGTTTTTCCATTTAAAACAGATTCGCCATTGATTGTTGATTCGAATGCTGAACTGTCCAGCACGATCGCCTTTCAACGCTTCTAGCCGATTACCTGGAGGGCTGCGGAGAAAATCTAATGTCACAGCGTTGTCTAGCATGGTCAGTTTGCGTTCTGCAATATTCTGAAAAGCATAAAACCGGCGTGGCGCTTTACCTTTGAACAAAGCGAGCGTGTCTTTGCACTTGAATGATTGAATCATGAGCTAGATGGTATTACGTATCACGTAATACGTCAAACGAGTTTTGATATGCCGCCCACGGGCGGTTTTTTTACATCCGCCGCTCTCAAGCGGCTTTTTTATGTGAATCAGCGTGTAAAACTTTCCAGATATGGGGAGGAAACAGCGCGCAAAAGTTTCCACGCTGAGCAAGG
>LXRJ01000361.1 GCA_001684025.1 Candidatus Glomeribacter gigasporarum
GGCGATGACGAAGGAAGAACGGCGCAATGCGCAGTATGAATGGATCGCGAAGACGTGGGTGATGCTCGCGGAGCAGGGGAAGGTGGCGGTGTGAAGGCAGAGCGCCATCAGGCTCGTAGCTCTTCCGGCGAATTCGTCTTGAGCCAGTCCGCTAATGCTGCATCGATGCGCGTTTGCCAACCGCTGCCTGTCTCCCGAAAAGCGCTCACTACAGAAGGAGAAAGCCGTAGCGATAACGTGACCTTAGTCGGTTTTTTCTGCGGCCCGCGCACTCCTAACTTTTTCAGCAAGGAAGGGGGTAATACTTCATGTGCAGGACGCGCGCGCGCAAAATCTTCCTCAGTCCATTCAGGATTCTCATCGTCGATCCGTTCAGGATTTGGCTTTTTCATAACGTTTGATCTCCCGCGAGTTGGCTTTACGAAAACTAATGACGCGAATGCCGCGCTCCGTTTCAACGAAGACGAGGGCATGCAAGCGTCTATCGAGGAATCCCAGTGCTCGATAGCGCACTTCGCCATAATCGTGTCGATTGTCGACCTCAAAAAGAGCCGTTTCGAAATCAAAATCCTTCGCCCGTTCAAAAGGCAGTTCGCGTTCTGCGATGTTGCGTTTGTTTTTCTCAGGGTCGAAGGTGATATCCATCTAACAAATTGTATATACAAAGCATTAAGAATGCAATGTTTTTTGTATTTACCATTTGATTGGACCGGGAAAGATCACGGATGAACAAAACAGCACTTGCGATTCCCGACTGGATTGACCACGAGCTTCAGAACTGGGCGCGGTGGAGCTTGTCGGCTGAATGGCCGTGGTGCGCCGGTTGG
>LXRJ01000387.1 GCA_001684025.1 Candidatus Glomeribacter gigasporarum
AGCATTTGCTGATAAGTTGTCTTGTGATATTTCTTCTAATTCTTTACCATTTTTTGGTGAATTGTCTTGTGATATTTCTTCTGTTCTTTCAGCATTTCTGGTAAATTGTTTTGTAATTGCTTCTTTGAGTAGTTTTATACTACTTTTTCTTTTTTTTGTAAAATTTCTTTCAGTGTTTTTTTCTGACATTCTTCTTTAGTTTCTTTAACATTTTGTTAATGAACTGTCTTGTAGTATTTCTTCTAGTCTTTTGGCATTTGCTAGTAAA
Organism: Candidatus Glomeribacter gigasporarum; assembly: GCA_001684025.1. Lineage (GTDB taxonomy): Bacteria > Pseudomonadota > Gammaproteobacteria > Burkholderiales > Burkholderiaceae > Glomeribacter > Glomeribacter gigasporarum_A. Next base: position 269 of record LXRJ01000387.1, read on the forward strand.
TTTCTTGTGTTCTGGTCTTTCAGCATTTGTTGTCAAATTATCTTGTGATAATTCTTTTCATTCTTTGCCATTTGCTATAAATTGTTTTGTAATAGTTCTTCTAATCATTTGACATTTTGTTAGTAAATTTTCTTGTGTCATTTTTTTCAGCATTTGTTADNTAATTKKBTTTGTAGTATTTTTTCAATATTTTGCTAGTGAATTATCTTGTGGTATTTTTTCTAATCTTTTAGCATTTACTAGTGAATTGTTTTGTAGTTGCTTTTTTGAGTAGTTTTATACTACCCTTCTTTTTCTTTTTTTTTGTAGAATTTCTTTTTGGCATTTTTTTCTAGTGCTTTTTCTTTTGTTTTTTCAACATTTTGTTAGTAAATTGTCTTGTAATATTATTTCTTCTAATCTTTTAGTATTTACTAATAAATTATCTTGTATTATTTCTTTTAGTCTTTCAGTATTTTGCTAATGAATTGTATTATGTAGTTCTTCT
>LXRJ01000385.1 GCA_001684025.1 Candidatus Glomeribacter gigasporarum
AGTTTGCGGTCACCTTCAACGYGTTTGATTTCGCTGTYCARTAATTTTCATTCACTATATCTTTTTTATATTTTTTCATCATTTTTTTCGCTATAGCTCTTTCTTCTAATAACCTTAGACACATTTTTACCATCAACCCCATTTTATTTACATCACCGTTATGTGGTATAAATCTTCCATATACTATTCCTCGATCGATCACAGGGTTTCCTTTTTCTGAATCGATAATTGTATCTTGTGATATGTTTATAGTTATTATCGCATTTGGATACATCGAATTGAAATCTAAATCTGCGATTGGACGTTCTATTTCTAATTCTTCTTTTTCTGGTTCTAACACCAATCCTCCTTYGTACTTGGTTCCTATTTCTACAATTCCTTTACGTGTCATCGAAATTAACATATCATTTTCTGCYGCATATTTYCCATATAGATTACGTACCATACAACCTAYTCCGTTCATAAAAATATTTGATATTGTTATATATGTTAGCTTCGCGAACTGAATATATTCRCCAATTATATCACGTTTCTTTATTAATTCCTGACATCGAATCGAATCAACTGAACAGTAATAAATTAGTTCATTTGTATATTCCTCAAGTATTTGGTTATYRACAAATAATGCTTCTCTACATTTATTAACATCAATCTTACATAAAGAAGATAATTTATTAGCAGATGTTTCTAAAAATTCTTTATCGTGTTGAAATTTTATAGCATTCACGTAGACGAACATCGATCTCAAATTCGTATCT
>LXRJ01000394.1 GCA_001684025.1 Candidatus Glomeribacter gigasporarum
ATTAGGGAGATAGAGGAAATAGGTATTRRKTRWAGGCTAGCTAGCCCCGAGCCTATCTTTCTAAATAATTCTATTGTAGAAAAAGAGGTTTCCACAAGAAAGAAAGCAGGCTTTCCTACCTTTGCATCTCTTCTAAAAGGAAAGCACAGAGGGGAGAACCAAGAGGATACTCTCGTTTGAACCTTCTTCCACTCCTTAAAAAGGCAGCTACTAGCCTTTAACCAAATATCATTACTCTATTCTTAATCTTACCGTTGGGTTGCTCTTCCTCCTCTGAAAGTAGKCTWYKGTGCAAGCAAAGAGGGGAAGGAGCTGAAAGCTACCAMTCTTAAGTAAGAGGAAAGAAGGGTAAGGGTTGGGCTAATTTGAAGAACAGCAAAAGTGAATAAGAAGATTCACTTTACACCAAAGGTCTGAAACTACTACTTAACACTCCCTTCTTCTATTCTTGCCTTAAGGCAAGTCTTTTTCCTATCTTATTCGATTCTTATCAATTCTTATCAAATCTTGTGTCTTATACTTGCCTTCCCTCTTGAGCTTGAGTAGTCTCTCTCTTGAGTAGCGTCCGCTAGTTGCAGAGGCAACTACTTCATGATTCGATTTTACCCTTGGCATCCTATCCTGAAGTGTACA
>LXRJ01000395.1 GCA_001684025.1 Candidatus Glomeribacter gigasporarum
GGTGGGTCAGTTTTCATTTATCGATTCAAGGGGAAAGTGGGTCAGTTTTCAGTTGTCGTTGACAATACCCGATAGGTCGATGCCCGCCCGCGTCATGTCTTCCGCCGGCGCGTCGATCGCTTTACCGACGATCCATGAACCCCGATACGCCGCCGCCAGTTGTTGACCATTGCGGCTCTGCGGATTCAGCGTGTACTCCGCGCTGCTGCTTAAATTGTTTGCACCCAATCCCAGCGATGCTTCAAAATTATTGAAACCGTCCTGGGTGCGGATGACCGATTTCTTTTTCCGGCTCACAATTCTCGACCCAGTTGTTCCCAAACGCTTAACCCGTCCCGCTGGCTGATATAGCCATCCAAGCTATAGCGCACCGCATCCCAGCCGTGGTTGTGTTTGTCTTCGATCATCGGCAATACATCGCCGGTGCGTTGATCGACCTTGTATGAATACAGACGCGCTTCCTGCTGCATCTGTTTACAGCGTTCATGAATCACGATCCGCTTAAAGCCCTTCAGATGCGCGATGCCGTCTTCGACCGAGCCTAACCATTTCAGCGCCGCTTTAATCCTGAAGCCGTGCCGCTGTAGATAGCTGATCGTCTCCGGCCGCGCCCCGTCCGCTTTGATCGGCCAGTCGCGCGCGCCCGCTATGCCGTCGAACACTCGCCCATCCAAGGCCCGCCCGCCGGCAAACAGTTTCGGCAGATCGTCCAACTCCACCTGGTAACCAAACGCCTCATGA
>LXRJ01000038.1 GCA_001684025.1 Candidatus Glomeribacter gigasporarum
GGGTGGACAACCCYCSCWYCTGCCGCTAAAACTGAATATGGCGGGCGTTATCCCGCCAATCTTTGCATCATCGATTATTTTATTTCCAGCGACGATTGCGAGTTGGTTCAGCGCAGGAGCAAGCGTCCGCTGGTTACATCATATTGCAGCGACTCTTGCGCCAGGCCAGCCTGTTTACGTGATTTTATACGCATTAGCGATTGTTTTCTTTTGTTTTTTCTATACGGCGCTGGTATTTAACAGCCGGGAAACTGCAGATAATTTAAAAAAGAGCGGCGCTTTTGTGCCAGGCATTCGACCAGGAGAGCAGACCGCGCGCTATATAGATAAAATTTTGACACGGCTAACGCTCGCGGGCGCTATTTATATTGTGTTCGTCTGTTTATTGCCTGAATTTCTAGTGTTACGTTGGAACGTTCCATTTCATTTCGGAGGAACTTCTCTGCTGATTATCGTTGTGGTGACAATGGATTTTATGGAACAGGTGCGCTCTTATCTGATGTCACAACAATATGAATCACTGCTTCGCAAAGCAAATTTCAAGGGTGGGAAATTTCCTATCCGTTAACAGAAGACATATGGCCAAAGACGACGTGATCCCAATGGAGGGAGAGGTGACGGAGACCCTCCCCAATGCGACGTTCCGCGTAAAACTGGAAAATGGGCACACAGTACTTGCACATATCTCAGGAAAAATGCGCATGCATTACATCCGTATTTTGGCAGGGGACAAGGTAAGGGTCGAGATGACTCCTTACGATTTAAATCGCGCAAGAATTGTGTTTCGGGCGAGAGCTTGAACTCAGCCTAGTGACTATATTGACTATATTAATTGAATTTGAGTGGGGGTTGAAATGAAAGTCATGGCATCGGTGAAGCGGATTTGCCGTCATTGCAAAATTATTAAGCGTAAACGTGTAGTACGGGTTATTTGCAATTCGGATCAGCGTCACAAACAACGTCAAGGCTAAAGATCGCATGATCCATCTGTTTAGTGAGGAACAATAAGTGGCCCGTATTGCTGGAATCAATCTCCCAAGCCATAAACATACTGTCATTGGACTCACGGCCATTTATGGCATCGGTCGTCTGCGCGCTCAAAAAATTTGTATCTCTGCAGGTGTGTCTTTGACAAAAAAAATAAGAGATCTGAACGATACTGAACTTGAAAAGCTACGTGAGCAAGTTGGACAGTATCAGATTGAAGGCGATTTGCGCCGGGAAGTGACGATTAATATCAAACGTTTGATGGATATGGGCTGTTATCGTGGTTTGAGACATCGTAAAGGGTTGCCGGTACGCGGACAACGAACTCGCACGAATGCACGCACGCGCAAAGGGCCGCGCCGTCTAGCGCAAGCGCTCAAAAAGTAAAGCAGCTATTATTATCGTTAAGGAAAATATTATGGCCAAGACTTCAAATACCGCTGCTCAACGCGTCCGTAAGAAAGTCAAAAAAAATATTGTTGAAGGGGTGGTCCATGTCCATGCATCTTTTAACAATACAATTGTAACTGTCACTGACCGGTCTGGAAATGTGCTGGTATGGTCGACCTCTGGCGGTCAAGGCTTTAAAGGGTCACGTAAATCGACGCCGTTCGCTGCTCAAGTTGCAGCAGAATCTGTGGGGCGCGCGGCGCTTGAGTGCGGCGTCAAGAGTCTCGAAGTGAAGATCAAAGGGCCTGGTCCAGGCCGCGAATCGGCCGTACGTGCATTACACGGTTTGGGCTTTAAGATCACTGCAATTTCTGATGTGACGCCGATACCGCATAATGGGTGCCGGCCGCCGAAACGCCGGCGTGTTTAAAGGAGGGGAAAGTGGCACGTTATCTCGGCCCTAAAGCTAAACTATGCCGCCGCGAGGGGACGGATCTTTTTCTGAAAAGCGCGCGCCGTCCGCTGGCGGACAAATGCAAGCTGGATAGTAAACCCGGTCATCATGGCCGGGCATCGGGAAGCCGTTCTTCTGATTATGGCAGCCAACTTCGTGAGAAACAAAAGGTTAAACGGATCTATGGCTTGCTTGAACGCCAATTCCGCCGTTACTTTACCTACGCGAAGCGCCGGCGTGGCAACACAGGCGAACTATTGCTGCAGTTACTCGAATCGCGTCTTGACAATGTGGTCTATCGGATGGGCTTCGGGGTAACGCGCGCAGAAGCGCGGCAGCTTGTTAGCCATCGCGCCATCTTGGTGAACGGCCGGATTGCCAATGTTGCATCCCTTCAGGTGAAGCCAGGCGATACGATTACGGTACATGATAAAGCAAAACAACAGGCCCGTATTCAAGAAGCGATTTCGTTAGCCGAACAGATTAATTTTCCGGCCTGGGTCACGGTGGATACCAAGAAACTGGAAGGCATATTCAAACAACCCCCGCAGCGAGATGAAATCGCAAGCGACATCAATGAAAGCTTGATTGTTGAACTCTATTCACGGTAAATGTGGTTAGCAATCGTAACGGGTTGAAAAAGGAAAATCGATGCAAAACAGTTTGCTCAAGCCCAAAATTATCGCGGTCGAGTCGATCAGAAACCACCGGGCGAAAGTCGTGATGGAGCCGTTTGAACGCGGCTATGGCCTGACTTTGGGGAACGCTTTGCGACGGGTATTGTTGGCGTCAATGACAGGTTATGCGCCGACAGAAGTGAGCATTAGCGGCGTTGTCCACGAATATTCAACTTTGGATGGAGTGCAAGAAGATATCATTCACTTACTTCTAAACCTAAAAGGTGTTGTCTTCAAGCTCCATGGCCGTGATCAGACAACCGTGGCCTTACACAAGGAAGGTGAAGGGGCTGTGACTGCGAAAGATATTGAAGTTGCGCATGATTGCGAAGTGATTAACCCGTCGCACGTCATTGGTCATCTATCAAAAGGCGGCAAATTGGAGTTGCAGATCAAGATTGAAAAAGGACGCGGTTATGCTGCGGGCAATATTCGGGCGTACGGTGAAGAGATTAAAAAAACCACCGGCCGGATTGTGCTCGATGCCTCCTTTTCACCCGTGAAACGAGTGAATTATACGGTTGAAAATGCGCGTGTTGAGCAGCGGACCGACCTCGATAAGCTGGTGATGGATATCGAGACCAATGGCGTACTTACGCCAGAGGAAGCAATCCGCGAAGCGGCAGGCATTTTGGTCGAGCAACTCACTGTTTTTGCGGAGTTGGAAACGCCTGCGCTCGCCATGGAGGCGCCAGTACATTCGCCTCAGATCAATGCATTATTAATGCTGCCGGTTGACGATCTTGACTTGACGGTGCGGTCAGCGAATTGCTTGAAAGCCGAAAATATCTATAGCATTGGTGATTTGATTAAACGTACGGAGAATGAATTGCTAAGGATGCCAAATCTTGGCCGTAAGTCGCTGAATGAGATTAAGGAAGTCTTGATGGCACGCCATCTGAGACTGGGAATGAAGTTCGAGGATCTTTCTTTGGAACAGGATATGGAAGCAGATCGATCCCAGATTTTTTCGTCTTCGAGCGATACAGCGTCTATGTCGTAGATGGAAAATGTATGATTTAAAATGAATAGGTTCCAAATAAAACGCCTGACATAAAATAATTTGCCGTAAGGAACTCATATGCGTCACCGCCACGGTTTGCGTAAGTTGAATCGTACCAGTAGCCATCGGCTGGCTATGCTGCGCAATCTATCCATTTCATTGATTGAGCATGAAGTCATTCGAACAACCTTACCCAAAGCTAAGGAACTGCGCAAAGTAGTTGAGCCGCTGATTACGCGTGGCAAGCATGCAACGCTCTCCAATCGCCGCCTCGCATTTGCCCGCTTGCGTAATCGCAAAGCGATGACCAAACTGTTCAATGTATTAGGGCCGCGTTATCAAAACCGTCCAGGCGGCTATCTTCGGATTTTGAAATGCGGTTTCCGCGTCGGTGATAAAGCGCTGATGGCACGGGTAGAATTGATGGATCGTCCTGAAGTTGAAACTAAACAAGAAGACACTGCAGAGTAGTTTCTTATCCATTGCGCGTCTTATGGCGGCGCCGCTTTTCATTCTCTTTACGCTTTTTCACACTATTGCGGCGCACGCGGCGCGCGATGTGCTGCCCCCAGAGCTTGCGTTCAGATTCAGTGCAACTGAGCGTTCAGGTGCCGTCGAACTCCATTTTTCTATTGCTGACGGCTACGTTTTGTACCGCGAGCCTTTTGCGTTTACCGTAGCGCGCGGCAACGCAACGCTCGGCGCGCCAGTATTGCCAAAGGGCCAGATAAAGTTCGACGACAATTTTCAAAAGAAGGTCGAGACTTATCAGGGCGAATTGACCATTCTGCTCCCTGTAACGCGCGCGCAGGAGCCGTTCGATTTGATGGTCACTTCGCAAGGATGCGCTGTTCAACAAGGCGTTTGTTATCCACCTATCAAACATCGCATGCGGGTTCAGGGGGCGGCATTGCAATCCAATGCGGATACGCGCTCTCAACCGCAGGCATCGACGACGGTTCAATCTGATTCTTACTCCGCCAGCGACCTATCCCGTCTCTATCGACTGGACAACATGCAGACGCTGCTCAAGGAGCGCAGCAAATTCATTGCGCTCCCCATTTTTCTATTGATCGGCGTCGCGCTCAGTCTATTGCCGTGTTCGCTGCCGATGATCCCAATCTTTTCTGCGCTGATTGTGGGCGAAGGCGCAGCATTAAACCGCCGGCGCGGACTATGCCTATCACTGACGTATGTGTCTGGCATGGCGGTTGTGTATACCGCTCTGGGGATTGCGGCGGCCCTGACCGGCTACAGTCTTGGCATGTGGTTACAAAATCCTTGGGTGCTGGGCGCGTTTGCATTACTGCTTTGTGCGTTTGCATTGTCCTTGTTTGGCTGCTTTGAGTTGACGCTGCCACAGCGCTTGCTCAGCCGCATCGGTGCGCTTCAACAGAAGCTAACGGGCGGGAAATACCTGGCTGTACTTGGAATGGGCATGCTCTCGGCGCTGGCGGTGGGGGCATGTATGAGCGCGCCGTTGTTCGGTATTCTCGCTTTTATCGCACAAACGGGCAGTCTAGCGTTCGGCGGCGCGGCGCTTTTTTTAATGGCGTTTGGGATGGGCGTGCCGCTGTTGATCGTTGGCGCGGGCGCAGGCGTATTGCTGCCGCGCGCAGGTCGCTGGATGGAAGTTGTAAAGCGTGTCTTTGGGCTATTGCTCGGTATTGCGGCGGTCGATCTGCTTTTCCCCCAATTACCGCGCACTGCGATGTTGCTGGCGGCGTTCTACCTGATGTGTGCCGCTTCGATGCTCCATGTATTTGAGCCTCAGCCGGATGTTCAGATAGAAAGCGCTTCAAGCGCGCGCGCTTGGTGGCGAGTTGGACAAAGCGCGGGAGGATTGTGCGCGATATGGGCGATCGCTCTGATGGTCGGCGTTGCCGCCGGTTCGCGCGATATACGCTATCCGCTGAGCGTGTTCGGGAACCAGGGGGGCAGTTTGCATGAACTGTCCGCTGGCCTGGCGTTCCAGCGCATCCAGACAGTGGATGAATTTGAACAGGCGCTTAAGCGCAGCAAACAACCTGTGCTACTGGACTTTTACGCAGACTGGTGCATCAGTTGCCGGAAAATGGAATCCACAACCTTCAACGATGCGCGGGTGCGGGCGCGTTTAGCGCAATGGGTACGATTACGGGCAAATGTGACGGCTCATAACGCGGATAGCCGCGCATTGCTAAAACGCTTTGGCATCTATGGGCCGCCCGCGGTACTCTTTTTTGATCTCCAGGGCAATGAAATACCTGCGTTGCGCGTGGTCGGTGATCAATCAAGCGAGGCGTTTCTGAGAAGTCTGGACGCAGCTTGGGGGGCAACAGTCTATGAAAATTGACGCTCTTGCCGAGCGAGCTTAGTTTTAAAGTGATTGAACGGTCAATAGTCCAAGGCTGAGTGTAAGCCTTGGAATCTCGGCAGCCACGCTGCTATAAGTTGTGTGATTCGTAGACATTTTTTCAACTGAAGAAGGTAAGATTTTGGGCATTATGGAGCCAAAAATCAAAGCCCGATATGAATGGGTCCAGCGCATTGTGCAGCGTATCCAAAGCATAGGCCAAAGGCGATTGTGCTGGAAGCCGCCGGCGGATTGGGAACCGTTTGAGTGCTGAACTGATCGCGCACGGTTTTACAGTGGCCATTTGTTAACCCCGACAAGTGCGCGACTTTGCCAAAGCAACGGGACAATTGGCCAAAACGGATCGAGTCGATGCCCTCTATATGAACGCCGCCCGTTTGAGCAAGCGATCCGGCCGGTTGCCCGGCCTCCCAAGACCGAGAAACGCACGCTTTGGAGGAACGGGTCTGTTCGATGGCGTCAATGAATGAGTATTCGCGTTCAAGAAATCCTCCGGCTCAATACGGCGGCTTCTCGGCCTATCCAAAAAAGCTTGTATGGTTTTGTTGGTGTGAGCGGTTTGTTCTACTCTTGAACCTCGTCGTCATCGGCGAAGCGGCAACCAAGCTGCTCAATGCGCATGCTGACTTCCTTGACCAACATCCGGACGTGCCGTGGAAGAATCAAGTAGCCACCCATATCCATCAGAAATAAACGTGATGAAAACGTGAATGCGTACAAATTTTCCTTGTGTTTTTGGGCTTTTTAACACTGCAAATCATAAGGTGCGCTGGCTCTAAAAGAGTTAAAAATCAATAAGTTACAAAATTAACCCGGTTTAATAAGCGGACTGTCACGCCGGGGTCGCGGGTTCGAGTCCCGTCCACTCCGCCAACGCAGCAGTTCAACTATTTTTCTTCGGCTAGCCAACGGTACAAAGCGCTGCCAATCACCGCGCCGATAATCGGCGCAACCCAAAACAGCCACAATTGGGACAACGCCCATCCGCCTGCCATCAGTGCTGGACCCGTGCTTCTGGCTGGATTGACGGCCGAAGTATTGGTTACCGTGCCGCTGATGAGAATAATGAGCGTCAATGCGAGGCCAATAGCAATCGGTGCGAACCCAGACGCAGCGCGCCGATCAGTTGCCCCCATAATAATGATCAGGAACACCGCCGTCATCACAACTTCAGTGATAAAAGCGACGAGCATTGAATAAAGTCCAGGGGAATGGTCGCCATAACCATTGGCGGCAAATCCAACCCCTCGGTCGAAGTTCGCTCCATTGCTGGCGATAAAGTACAACAACGCAGCCGCGAGAATACCACCGACCACCTGCGCAACGATATAAGCAGGCAAATCTTTGCTATTAAAACGTCCACCGACTACAAGTCCAATGGATACTGCCGGATTTAGATGCGCGCCCGAAATCGGGCCGATTGCATAAGCCATGGTCAAAACGGTTAAGCCGAAGGCCAGCGCAACGCCTAACAGGCCAATGCTATCCGGAAAAGACGCCGATAACACCGCTGCGCCGCATCCGCCTAATACCAACCAGAATGTTCCAATCAACTCTGCAATAGCACGCTTGGTTAAAGACATCTTCTGCTCCCTGTTTATAAAAGGATTAGAGAAAATTCCGCCTGACTATCGGCATTAATTGAGAAAAAGCTTCATCCTATTTATAGCGATTTCTAACGTTATATTAACCTAACTGTATCGAACTGTATCAGCGCGTTACGATTTCTTGCAACTATTGAGTGTGCAGCATGCGGCGCCGTTCCTGAGCTTGCATCAACTGATTCATCAACACAATACCAATGGTAATGAAAACAATAAACAGGGTAGCCAGCGCATTGATTTCCGGTTTCAAGCCGAGGCGCACACGCGAAAATACGACGAGCGGCAGAGTTGTTGACCCAGGGCCGGACAAGAACGCGGACAATACAAGATCATCAATCGATAATGTAAAAGAGAGCAGCCAGCCTGCGATCAACGCTTGAGAAATGAGCGGCAGCGTGACGGTGAAAAAAACCTTCACGGGCGCTGCGCCCAGATCAAGCGCCGCTTCTTCGAGGACCGGATTTAAATCGCGTAGACGCGACTGCACAATAATGGCGACATAGGAAATGCACAACATCACATGGCCGATCCAGACCGTGAGTATGCCGCGCCCGGCGGGCCAGCCGATCCAATTGCCGAGCGCGACAAAAAGCAATAGTAATGAAATGCCCTGAATCACTTCCGGAATCACCAGCGGCGCATTGATCATCGCGCTGTATAAGGCAAAGCCGCGAAAACGCCCCATCCGTGTCAGCACAAAGCCGCCCCAGGTGCCAAGCGCAACCGAAGCGAATGCGGTCATCACCGCAATGCGCAATGACAGCCATGCAGCGTCAAGAAGCTCTTGATCGTGGAAGAGCGCCTGGTACCATTTCAACGAAAACCGCGTCCATACGGTGACCAGTTGCGATTCGTTGAACGAATACACGATCAAGCTGACGATTGGCGCATAGAGAAAGAAAAATCCGATTCCCAGCGCAGTCAAATACAATGAACGGTTCGGCTTGATCATCGCAGTTAGCCTTGGTTCAGTTCCTTCGCTTGTGAATACTGAAACACGGCCATCGGCACCAGCAGCAACAATACCATTGTGCACGTCGCCGCTGCCGCCATCGGCCAGTCCGCATTGTTGAAGAACTCGTTCCACATCACGCGGCCAATCATGAGCGTATCCGCGCTGCCGAGCAGTTCAGGAATGACGTATTCGCCAACGGCCGGAATAAAGACGAGCAGACCGCCGGCAATCACGCCATTCTTTGAAAGCGGTAAAGTGACTTGAACAAAGGTTTTCCATGGCCGCGCGCCCAGATCGTAAGCGGCTTCAAGCAGGCTTAAATCCATTTTGACGAGATGCGCGTAAAGGGGCATTACAAAGAAGGGCAAATACGAATACACCATGCCGATATAAACGGCGATATCGGTGCGGTATAGTTCAATCGGCGTATCGATCAAACCCGTCCACATCAATACATTGTTGAGCAAACCATTGTTTTTCAGAATGCCGATCCAGGCGTAGATGCGAATCAGAAAAGAGGTCCAGAAGGGCAGCATAATCCCCATCATCAATAGATTCCGGATATGCGGATTTGAGCGCGCAATGTAATACGCCATCGGATAGCCAATCAGCAAACAAAGCAGCGTTGAAATAAAAGCCACTTTTAATGAATTGAGATACGTTGCCAGATACAGGCTATCCGCAACCAGAAATACATAATTGGATAAGCGCAGCGTGATATGCAGCACGCCGTCTTTCAAGGCGGTTAGGCGGGTATACGGCGGAATGCTGAATTGCAGATCGGAAAAACTGATTTTGACGACCAGCAGAAAAGGCACAAGGAAGAAAATCAGCAGCCAAAGATAAGGCCCGGCAATGACCAAAGCACGGCCAGATGGCGCGAAGCGTTGAAGGAAAGTTCTCATCAATGTGCAGGCCATTGGGAAAGTCGAAGCCCGCGTCGTGTGCGATTTACAGACATTGTTTCAATTGAACGGGTTCCCCAAAAATGGATGTCACGAAGCCGCAATAATGGAGATTTTGTGGAGGACAAATGAAAACAGGGATCAGTTCACATTCACAGCATCGGCCTGCGCCGGGCACTTGGTATTCATCATAGCAACAAGGCAGCTTACAATGCCAAATAATTACACTCCGGCTCCGGATGATCTGTCTACCAATCCATTTGAAGAAAAGTTAACTCAGCAATTGGCTCAAATCTTATACCTGTTTGGTACAGTCCCAAGAATTTACTCCAACAATTTACAAACACGCCAGGGCGGATGCACCAGTAAGGCATCAATCAGGCGCGGGCCCGATTTCAGTCCAAACGACAGGAGCACGCAAAACTTGACAAAAGCAGTACAACCCGAAAAGCGGTGCCGTGGTGTATCCCCGATTTATCTAGACGCGGACAACCAGCCCGAACAATCGAACGTCATTTACATACGGGGGCGCCGCCGTCGGCGTATTGTCTTTGGTTGGTATGGTGGTAAATTTTCGCATCTTGATTGGCTACTGCCGTTGTTGCCGAAGTGTCATCATTACTGCGAACCGTTCGCGGGATCTGGTGCGGTGCTGATTAATCGTGAGTCTGCACCGATAGAGACTTACAACGATATCGATGGTAATGTGGTGAACTTTTTTCGGGTGCTCCGGGATCGTCATGAGGAACTGATTAGAGCCATTGCCCTGACGCCTTTTTCCCGTGAGGAATACCACCATGCAATCTATGGCAGCACAAGCGGAATCAGTGATGTTGAGCGGGCCAGACGTTTTTATATCAGGGCACGCCAGACTCGCACCGGACTTGCGCAAACAGCTTCACTTGGCCGTTGGGCGAACTGCAAGGATACTAGCCGCGCAGGCATGTCTGGTGTCGTTTCGCGTTGGCTTGGTGGCGTAGATGCGCTGGGTGAAATCGCCCAGCGGCTGATCCGTGTTCAGATCGAGAACCGCCCCGCCGTGGATGTGATACGCCTGTATGACAGCCACAAGATGCTTTTCTATTGTGACCCGCCCTATCTGCACGCCACACGCAGAGACGCCAAGGCTTACGGCTTTGAAATGGACGAGGGCCAGCACCGAGAATTTTCCGAGGTGGTCAATGAGTGCAAGGGCATGGTGGCCGTTTCCGGTTATAACCACCCGCTAATGGATGAACTATTCAAGCCGGGCCGCTGGTTCAAGACCCAAGGTCCGGACAAGACCATTCATTCCACCAAGGGCAAGCGGTCGGAAGTTCTATGGACGAACTATGACCCACAAAAACAAAAAGGACTCTTTGAATGACGCCAGAAGAAATATTGCAGGGTATCCATGAGCGAGCCGCAGCGACGTTAAACACTTCTGTCATCACTGACCCGATAATCCGGGAACGGGTTGATTATGTTTGTCGCTGCATGAGCAACCGCGCAGGGGTTCGTTTGCTAATGTCCTGCCTGCTGGGGAAACTGGACAAGCCGAACGTCGATCCGCGCAAGCCTTATACCGAGATTGGTGGTACGGACAGTTTTTCGGGCCGTACCTACGACGAACGCTACCTGACCAAGTTCATCAACGAGCACCGCCTGCCGGTCAATCCGACCACGGCCTTTTTGACCCCGACGCTGCGCAATATCGACCATCCGCTGACGACTGACCGCGAACTTGTCGGCAGGCCGCGTGACCTCTACAAAAAGACGCTCGAGCTATTGGAAGATGTAGCCGAGCAGTGTGTCTCGGCTGACGTGCTGTTTGTGGAAACGGTGCGCGTGCTGATGCTTGTACGCGATGAAAAACTGGCCCGGATGACCTCCTTACTGGGTGCATTGGAGCGGGCCACGGGCGCTTTGTCGTTGTCCTCCGAGGCCATTGTCACTTTGATAAGTCAGCACCTCGCCTGCAAAAMCSCCAGCCGTTTGCCAGTGTTGGTTGTGGCTGSCGCCYATGAGGCCGCAGGAGCGAGACTGGCAGAAAGCATGTTGCCTCTGAATTCGCACAATGCCGCAGACCTGCAAACCGGCTCATTGGGCGATGTGGAAATCTGTCTTATGGGCGAGGATTCAGTCGTCACAGCTTACGAAATGAAGATGAAGCGCGTGACGCAGGATAACATTGACGCGGCAGTGACCAAGATTGCTAGAGCGCAGAACAGGATTCACAACTACCTATTTGTCACGACTGATGTGATTGACCCCATCGTGGCTGAGTACGCCGCGACGTTCTACGAAAAGACCGATGGCACTGAGATTGCCATTCTCGATTGCATCGGCTTTTTGCGGCATTTCCTGCCCCTGCTCCATCGCATCCGGGCTGACTATCTGAATGCCTATCAGACCTTGGTCTTGAACGAACCGGATTCCGCTGTTAGTCAGACGCTAAAAGAGGCGTTTCTGGCACTGCGGCAGGCCGCAGAAAGCGGCGAGTAGGCTATATGCATAGCAATGGAGACCTGCTCCGCCCGCAGCAAGCCCTACTGCGCAAGCACAACCCCGGAATCCGGACTCCAACTGACGAATACTTGGTCGTCCCAAGTCGGCGGCTGCATGTCGGATAACGCGAGACTTGAAACATTGGCGGCCACTTTTTTTCCAGAGTCCAGCACAATGTGGTAGAGCGTGTAGTCACCGCGGTAGGCAATATGGTCCACCTTACCATGATCCCAGTTGTAATCCTGCGCGGGCGGCGTCCAGCGCACCGCGACGCGTTCCGGCCGCAGCGAAATCATGATTTCCATGCCGAGCTGCTCGGTCACGCCATGGTCGATGTACAGACGCCGTGAGAGCGCGGGACTTTCAATGAACACGTGATCGGCTTCGTCTTCGACAATCGTGCCGGAGAAAAGATTGGTCGATCCGATAAATTCGGCACAGAAGCGGCTATTCGGATTTTCATAGACTTCATGCGGGGTGCCGACCTGCACAATGCGCCCTTCGGTCATCACCGCAATCCGGTCCGCCATCACCATCGCTTCTTCCTGATCGTGCGTGACCATCATGCAGGTGACGCCGACCTGTTCCAGAATGTCGATCAATTCCAGCTGGGTGCGCTGCCGGATTTGCTTGTCCAGCGCGGACATCGGTTCGTCCAGTAACAATAATTTCGGACGCTTGACCAAACTGCGCGCGAGCGCGACGCGCTGCTGCTGGCCGCCGGACAATTGATGTGGCTTACGGTTTGCATAGCGGCCCATTTGCACCAAGTCGAGCGCGCTGGCGACGCGCTCGCGAATTTCCGCTTTGCTTCTTTTTTCCTGTTTCAGCCCGAACGCGATATTGGCTTCGGCCGTCATATGCGGAAAAAGCGCATACGACTGGAACATCATATTGMCCGGCCGCCGGTAAGGCAGGSGSKTCGCGATATCTTCGCCGTCGATCAAAACTCGGCCGGAAGTTGCCGTTTCGAAGCCGGCAAGAATGCGCAACAGGGTCGATTTTCCGCAACCCGAGCTGCCGAGCAGCGCAAAAATTTCCTTCTTGCGGATCGACAAATTGACATGCGAAATAGCCGTTGTCGCGCCGAATTGCTTGACGACATCGATAATCTGCACAAAATCATCGGTTGCGCCCCGCGGATTGAGCCATGCGTTCGAGCTTGTGTTCATCCTGCTGACTGACCCTAATGACCCGTTTTAAATTCAGTCCATAAGCGCGTCATCAAACGCATGATATGAGGCGGCATCGGCTTGAGCAAAAAGAACGATTGGATGGCCTCAGCGGAAGGATGGACCGCCGTATCGTTGGCAATGCTTTTATCAACGTACCGTTTAGCCGCGGTATTGGCGCTTGCGGCAAAGATCGTGTTGGTAATCGCGGCATGCACTTGAGGCGTTTCGATGTAATTGATCCATTGGTGCGCCGCGTCCTTGTGTTGCGCATCCTTTGGAATCGCCATCACATCGAAAAAAATGGGTGCGCCGCTTCTCGGAATCACATATTCGATCTGATACGGTTTCTTGGCTTCAATTGTGCGCTGCTTGGCAATTTTGACATCGTTGGACCAGCCGAACGCAAGGCAAATATCTCCGCCGACCAGTTCATTGAGGTATGCCGATGAATTAAAGGAGGTGATAAAGGGGCGGATTTTTTTGAGTAAAGTCAGCGCACGCTCGTAGTCTTCCGGATTTTGACTATCAGGCGGAAGACCAAGATAGTGCAGCGCAACCGAGAAACCCTGATCGGGTGCATCCAACATCGAAATTCCGCAGCTTTTCAGCTTCGACATGTACTCAGGTTTGAAGAAAATATCCCAGCTTGCAAGATCGGCATTCGGGCCGAGAATTTTTTTCACTTGCGTCAGGTTGTAACCCAGGCCGGTGGTCTGATAGGCCCACGGAACAAAATGGCGGTTGCCGGGGTCGGCATCGGCGATCAAGGCCATTAAACTGGGGTCGAGATATTTCAGATTGGGTAACTTCGATTTGTCCAGCGGCGCGAACAGGCCGGCGGCGCGTTGCCGGCCAGCGTAATTGGTCGTCGGTACGACAATGTCATAACCCGAATGGCCGGTCAGCAATTTGGCGTTTAACGTATCGTTGCTGTCGAAAACGTCATAATTGATTTTGATGCCCGTCTGTTTTTCAAATTTGGAAATGGTGTCTTCGGCAATGTAATCCGACCAGTTGTAAATATTGAGTTTTGCGTCTTTGGCATTGGCCTGCGGCGCGGCGCACCATAATGACGCGCCTGCTATACCAGAGAGCGCGATTTTGCGGATGATCCGTAACTTTGAAACAAACAGGCTCCGCCGGCCAAGTATGAGATGTATCATTTTTATCGCCCTCTTGTGAGTGATCGATCCGTTAAAAAAGCGATGCGCTTATTTCTGCGTCAGCATGTATAAAAAGCGCTTGTGCTGCGCTTTATTTTCAACTGCTTAAGCGAGAAGGGCGAATAATACGCGATACCCCCTATTTTTGAATGCAAAACAATAGAAAAAATGATTTGATGCATCAACGAAAGTCTGCCGATTAGTCATGTCCAATCTTCGCGATCTTCCAGACAGCCCTTGCATCGGCGTATGCTCAGCGCTCTTTGATAATGTGTGCAAAGGCTGCGGCCGGACCGCGTTCGAGGTTTCGAACTGGGTATTTTTCAGTGATGAGGAAAAACGCGCGGTATGGGCGCGTATTGCGCGGGAGAGAACGGCGTTGCGCTTTACGCGCAAAGTTAGTATGCCGTATTCAAAGAGACGCCGCGAAAAACCGCCGGGCCAAGGGGGTTGATTTTGAAACCGATTACATGCCGATTGATTGCTGAATAGTCGGTCATATAAGCGATGGGGGTAGAGGGCTGTTCACGTTTGAATATGCTCTGTGCTTGTGTATAGAGCTGAATACGTTTGGTGATATCAAGTGTTTGAGGCGCGCGCTGAATCAAGTCGTCGAATAATACATTGCTCCATTTTGAGTAATTGTGACCGTTGCGCGCTGTGTCAGAACTAAAGATTCTGAGCCAATTATCAGGATCAGGGATGTTGCTAACTGCACCGATGAGCAGAGTGTCATGTTCGCCATTGATCGCTCGTCTAATATACTCGCCCCATTCGTAGGTTACGATGTTTGCGGTGACGCCGATTTTTTTCCAATCGGATTGGATCATTTCCGCCATCAGCCGTGGA
>LXRJ01000405.1 GCA_001684025.1 Candidatus Glomeribacter gigasporarum
ACAGGACTTCCGGATTCCCGACAGCGTGATTGGCATTCACCGGCAGCGGCGCAGGATTGGGGCGGACATCGACCATCCCGCTGTGTTTCCCATCGCGCTGCCGCAGCACTTGATCGACGCTTATACGGATCAAGGCGAGATCGTGTTCGACCCCTTCTGCGGGTCGGGCACGACGATACTGGCGGCGGCGCGGACAAAGCGCCGCTGCTACGCGGTCGAGATTGCGCCCGCTTACGTGGATGTCGCGGTCAAGCGCTTTCAGCAAAACCATCCGGCAATTCCGGTGACGCTGGCGGGCAACGCTCAGACCTTCGAAGAAGTGGCTGCTGAACGTCAACACGAGGGAAACCCGGTATGATGCCCTTGCAGCTGGAACATTGGCCGCTGTCGAGACTGCTGCCCTATGTGCGCAACCCGCGCGTGAACGATCCCGCCGTTGACCAGATGGCGGGCGCGATCCGAGAGTTCGGCTTCCGCATCCCGTGTGTGGCGAAAAGCACCGGCGAGTTGATCGACGGCCACTTGCGCCTGAAAGCCGCGTACAAATTGGGGCTGGAGACGGTGCCGGTGGTGTTGGCTGATGAACTGACGGACACCCAGATCAAGGCGTTTCGCTTGCTTGCCAATCGCTCGGCGAGCTGGGCCGAATGGGATGAGGAACTGCTGGGGCTAGAATTCGCCGAGTTGCAGGAGACCGGC
>LXRJ01000418.1 GCA_001684025.1 Candidatus Glomeribacter gigasporarum
ATTCTCTCTGGTACTACTCGTCGTGTATCAGCAGCTTTAGCAAGTCATACCGAGGCATCAACCGAAATTACAGCTGAATCTGATACTAGAGTAGCAAATCCRCCACAAAGCGAAGAAACTTCAAGAATACCCGATGGTATTTCTAATTTTTTGTAATTTTAATTATAATTAGCAAAATAATTTAATTTTAATATTATATTTTAGAAAATACTTTATCCGTTATTTTGGCGACATTAAAAGAACAAACTAATACATTAAAGGAACTATCTGAAAAAGTTGATAGAATTGAAAGACGATTAGATTTATTAGAAGACAAATTTACGGATAGTTTTGACCTTGCCCAGGAAACTAGCTTTATTAAAGTATTTTTTGTATTTTGTTTAATAATTAATTTTGAATAATAATTATAAAATTTCTAATTATATCCGGATATTATACATTATAGTTAATAATAGTAAATTTCTAATAAAAATTTTATAATTTTATAAATAGCAAACAGTAAAAGAAACAGCAAAGGCATTAATTGAAAATTCAATTTATCCAACCGAAGATGAGTTAATGGATGCGACGGAATTATACTTATCAGAAAATCATAACGAATTTTTCGAAAGTTTGTCAGAAAGGCGATGGAAAACATATTATAAAAAGGATATCGAAGGACCTGTAAATTTTTTTTT
>LXRJ01000422.1 GCA_001684025.1 Candidatus Glomeribacter gigasporarum
CATTTCGATCATGGAGTATCCTTTTACTCTTTATCATCACATGACCTCCACACACAAAATTTCGGATAGGCTCTGTGTGTTTTTGACAGAATCAACGAAAGGTCAGAGATCAACGAATTGCTTCGAGACAGCACCGCTACACCCGGATGCTCAACACCCCTCTCCCGCAGTCTTCTAAATGTCCAAATCACCGCAGCGTGGGCCGTCGCCTCGAAGGCGTTCGGCCAGTAGGTGGCCTGCTTTACGTCAGGCGCCGCCGGCCGCGGGCTGAGGTTTCGTAGTACCGCATTGGCAAACTGAAGGATGCCTGCGTTTGGGCTTCTGTAATTCTCGCCGCCCGGATCAAACTCGGAGACCTCAACCTCTTCGCGCAAAATGTCTAGGCGGCGCGGATCAATATCGTCCCGACAGTCGAAAATCCGCTGTTCTGGATCAGCAAGACAGAAAACGTTCGTGACCCTAGCAAGCGCGCGAATAATCCGCCACTGATTGTTATCGGTGTCCTGGAACTCGTCAACAATGATCAGTGGGAACTGATTGGCAATCGTATCCTGAACGAACAAAACCACCTCGTTCTCACGCGCCGATTGCCGTACCCTATGCCGGTGCGGTGTTTGTAAAGCTTCGTGTGTCACCTGCTCATTCGATAGCAACCGATATGCTGCCTTCAG
>LXRJ01000444.1 GCA_001684025.1 Candidatus Glomeribacter gigasporarum
TAAACCGTTTAGAATTCAGGACAAATTTGCTCTGAATTCTATTATAAAAATACTTCTGATCTATTTTTTTAAAAAATTGATATATTTAAATAATTTTTTTTTTTAATAAGATTTGAAAATAAGGATTATATTTTGTTAAAATTTATATTTAAATTATAAGACAAAAAATTTAACTTGCTTATAAGCCAAAAATATATAAATTTTAAAGAAATTTTAACHAAAAAAATWATTTATAATTTTTTGATAAACTTTTTAAATATTAATTTTAGATCTATAGTTTCTTAATAGAAATTATAATTTAAATAAAGGATTACAACTTTTATTATTGTAATTTTGTGATTTGCTTGTAAAAAATAAGACTTGTATTATAAGCAAAAAAAAATTTTATAGACGAAAACATATAGAATTTTGAAAATTTAAAGAAATAATTTTATAATAAAAATTTTAAAATAAAAACTTTAAACCTTTATTACTCTWAAGTTTTTYAATAYATTTAAAATTTTTTCTTAACAAAGTTATTAAAGCATATTTCAAAATATACTTTTTACTTAGAAAGTATATARCWAAAGTTAATATTTAGAATTTTATTTTAAAAATTTWATTTTYAAAAAAATTTCAGKGCAAATTTGTACT
>LXRJ01000455.1 GCA_001684025.1 Candidatus Glomeribacter gigasporarum
GCGCCGGTCACCGTGCATCATGCGCCCCGCGTCTTGCCCGTGGAATCCATCCAGCATCCGTTGTCTGTCTATGCTGAATTGTTGGAGGTCGCATGAATCTTCAACAAGAACGCCTAGAAGCCTTATGCACGCAGTTGAAGCTAGATCGCATCGCCAGCCATTACCCGGCCTTAGCACAGCAGGCGGTACAAGAGGAACTCAGTTTCAGTGACTTCTTGGAGAAGTTACTGACCCGGGAAGTTCACTGGCGCAGTGAACGTAGCCGTGAGTTATTGCTACGGATGGCGAGCTTTCCCGCCGTTAAAACGCTGGAGCACTACGATTTTAGTTTCGCCAGCGGCGTACCCAAAGCGCAAATCCAGGAGCTGGCGAGTCTGACCTTTATTGAACGTGCAGAGCATATCGTCTTGGTTGGTCCATCGGGCATCGGCAAGACGCATCTGGCCAGCGCCTTGGGGATATGCGCCACCCAAGCGGGCATCAAGACCCGTTTCATCACGGCCGCCGACCTTATGCTGCAACTGGGTGCGGCCCATCGACAAGACCGGGTCAAAGAATACTTTACCCGCTCCGTCATGGCCCCTCGCTTGCTCATCATAGTGGTTACCT
>LXRJ01000457.1 GCA_001684025.1 Candidatus Glomeribacter gigasporarum
ATAGCGGGCTTTCATTTTGATTGGCTGATTTTTGCAGATCATTTCGTGACATTGCAAAATATGATTGGTTAATCGACGATCAAAGATCGTTTAAGGCGAAGGTATTTTATATGAAGCTAAATTGTAACAAAATATTTTATATAAGACTAAATTGGCGTTAATAAAACATTATTACGAAATCTCACAATTAAGAGTCTAAGAATATAAGCCTAAGATCCCATAAATCAAGATCTTATTAAATATATACACGAATTAAAAAAGAAAAAAATAAAAATAAAATAAAATAATAAAATAAAATTAGAGGACACGAAAAACACACTAAAAATTAATAAAAAACACATAAATCAAACTTAATCRAAATACTAGTTTTATTGATGTCAAACTATTTGATTCTAATAACCTTAATCAATAATAATAAACGTGGCAGCACATTCTAATTTCGAGATTTACAAGCTTATCCTTCATTACTTCACGTTGCTAGGCTCGTTACTAAGYTTGTTACTAAGCTATTTCACTAAACTATTTTACTTGCAGTACCTGTCTTGGGATTATAAATAAATCATAATAAAATAAATTAGCGAAAATAATTCTTTCAGAACAAATT
>LXRJ01000458.1 GCA_001684025.1 Candidatus Glomeribacter gigasporarum
CCCTATCCCTTTGCCAAAAGCTTGAAAGTTCGCATGCGCCGCCTGGGTTTGCCCCCGCTGACCGCAACACAGGCACGGCAGGGCAGAGACCATGCGGCGGAGCTTTGCGCTGCGATAGCTCATACGAACTCGCTTTGCGCATCAGTCCAGATAATCGTTCTGATGCAACGGTCACAAAAATCACGGGTATGAAAGGAGCCATGATTCATTTGCCTGCCGCATTTGGAATCGGAAAAATTAATCACTATGAACCACAACCAGGGCCAGCGGCACGCACTGTCTTTCCAGATTGGTTTGTGCCACGCGATGAAGAACCGCGATTCTTCGAGTGCTTTGTAAGTTCTTCACGCAATGACACAACCGCCTTCCACATCTGTCTTTCAGTATCTTGCAGACGCCTACCATGGAGCCATAAACAGAAAGTAGTGATCAACAGCATCAAACTCGAAAAACAGCCGAGCGCTTGATAAATTAAAATATTCATAGTTTTTCCCATCATTCAAATATCACCCCCAACCGCATCACCGCATCCGCCTGTACGGCATGGATATAGTCCGAGAACTCGCCTATGCTCATCTGCGTCGTGGATTGGCGGCGCAGC
>LXRJ01000459.1 GCA_001684025.1 Candidatus Glomeribacter gigasporarum
AAAAAAAGGCAGCAGGTAATGTTATAATTCAAAAAAAAAGTTTGGGCCGCAGCCTTAATTAGTATCCATGATTGCTTTTAGCTCATTTGACATTCTTAAAAAAAAATCCTCAAACTTCTTAATCTAAATTACAAATTATGATTTAGTAAAGTAACAAAAAAGTATTATGTATAAAAAAAAAAGCATTTCTATGTATTGTACACAGGTAATATAAAAACCAATCAGATTGCACAATCAGGTGTAAAGTAAAATGATTGCTTTCTTCAAACTATTACCTATATATGAAAATTTTGTCTATAAAACAACCTTTTGGATTCTRRATTTACAAATCAATACCCATGTGCATACGCACTACGTACAATTAAAAATTTTCTAAAAAAAAAANNTACTTGCTTTTTCRTTTTTTTCYAAAAYAATTYRATCTTTTTYCAAGACCATCATATTCTTTTCRTTTATTTTTYTTAACAATATCACATTCTTCTCTTCTAATTTTTTTTYRAGTTAATTCACATATTGACGCAATTCTATCATTATATAATACATAATTTGCTTAGAAAACCCTGTGATGAACCTGACTTTAAACGACCCTTCATACATACC
>LXRJ01000465.1 GCA_001684025.1 Candidatus Glomeribacter gigasporarum
TTCTGGTTTTCAGCAATCAGATGTGTATGGCCGAGTTCAGAGAGCAGGTTGATGTTCGTCAGCTTGCATACGGCCTGATTGGCGCTCAGCGCGGCGGCGTTTCGGTCGCATCCAATCAGGCTAGCGACCTGAAAGAGCGGCGGAAAAAGCTGCGCAGCTTTCAGCGCGGCTTTAACCGGCCCTCCGATAGCCTTTGCAGTCATCAGCGCGTCGAAAGTGCGAATCACTTTCAGTTGGAACGCCGGACTAATCCACATCGCATAGGCGTACACCAACTCTTTGCAGACGTAGGTACCCAATCCTTGTTTTGCCTGAATAGCCGGAATTCCGGCTTTTAAATTCCGCACTTCTGCAGAAGTCAGCTCTTGGCTTACATGCGGCCCGTTATTCACTTTTGAGGCTTGCTCTGCGCCCAAGGCCGGAATTCCGGCTTTGGAAATTTCTGCGACCAGTTCTTGAGTGTGCTGATTTTCAAGCCAATAATTCGGCCGGTGTCGTTTTTCTCCGCCCGCCGCCCGATGCAAATCATTCAGCGAATACCGGCCCTCACTGTCTTGCCGGATTGGCGTATTTAAGATCATCAGCGTATT
>LXRJ01000470.1 GCA_001684025.1 Candidatus Glomeribacter gigasporarum
GCAGTCCGCAAGAGATGCCTCGTTGAAGTGGTGCATCAGTTGATGAAACACTTTCTTCGGCTCCCTCGTGGATAGCCACGCTATTCGCTTCAGTTTCGTATCCGTCATAGGGCAGGACTCGATTGGTCCCATAACGTTTCACCTCCGCGACTGACTTTACCCAGGGACCTTCCCTCCACAGCCGTTACGCTGTTTCACAGGTAATACGACCCTTCTGACTCCCTACTCGCCTTCTGTATGTCCTCGCTGTTACACTTGTTCATCCATACTGCCTGTCCTTGGCAGAACGGGTAGGGCCTCCCACGTTCGCACATCCGCTTTTGCTACATGCCGTGCTCTTCGACCCCGGAGATGCCCTGTATCCCAACCCATTGTGGGATACAGAATGTTGCCTTCCGGTACCTAGACGCCGTTGGCCATCTCGATGAATGAGATTTCGGGGCTCAATCACTTCAGCTTGCGCTTACGGCCTATAACATTTCTGTCTACGCTTAGTCTGTAGCATTACTGCTACTGGAACGGCCCCTTGAAGTAGCGGACACAGACACACGCTTAAAATAAGCGATAGGCGTATGACTG
>LXRJ01000043.1 GCA_001684025.1 Candidatus Glomeribacter gigasporarum
GCAGAATCAGCACCCGCCGCCCCGCTAAAGAGGCCAGTCCCAATGTTTGCTCAAGCGCGCTGGCCAGCGCTTCGGAACCATATGCTTCGGCGTATGGCGCGCGGTCCGGCTGGTCTTGAATGGGCGGCGCAATTACCTGGTCATCAGGCGTGACAATCCCATAGGATGCGAGCGCACGCGCGCTGCCGGGTCCAACCACGCCAATCGGCACTTGGCGCGGCCAGGTTCTATCTGGCACATACGCAAGCGCATAATGGACCGCATTCGGCGAAGAGAAAATGACCAGCGCATACTGTTCAAGCGCTCCGAGCGCCCGCTGAAGCGGGGTACGGTCATTGACCGGCGCGATCTCGAAGAGCGGAAATTCGAGCACTTTAACGCCATGCTCAGCCAATGCCTGCCTTAGAGAAGCGGATTGTCCGCGCGGGCGGGTGGTAACGACCGTCCCGATGATGGGGGGCGTGTTCATCCTATCCCGTGCATAACCGCACCACATCATCCGCGCCTTGCCGCACCAAATCCGTGACGACTGCATAGCCAAGCGCTTCCG
Organism: Candidatus Glomeribacter gigasporarum; assembly: GCA_001684025.1. Taxonomy (GTDB): domain Bacteria; phylum Pseudomonadota; class Gammaproteobacteria; order Burkholderiales; family Burkholderiaceae; genus Glomeribacter; species Glomeribacter gigasporarum_A. Next base: position 551 of record LXRJ01000043.1, read on the forward strand.
CCGCTGCGCGCGTATTCGGCGCCGTGCGCGCGTGCGCGTGCAGGACCCGCGCGCCATCGGGTTGGGCAACGCTGGCGCGCAATCGCAGCGTGCGCGCCTGCCACTGCGCAAATGCCGCAAGCGGGATTGCGCAACTGCCGCCGAGCGCGCGTGCCACTGTCCGTTCGGCGTGCACGGCGAGCGCTGTTTCGACGTGATTGAGCGGCGCCAGCCAATCCGCGATTTCTGGACGGTCGTCCCGGATTTCAATGCCAAGCGCGCCTTGACCGACGGCGGGCAGACTGACTTCTGGATCAAGCAGCGCGCGGATACGCTGTTCAAACCCCAGCCGGATTAATCCTGCGGCAGCGAGAATAATCGCTGTATAAGCGCCTGCATCAAGCGCGCGCAGACGCGTATCGAGATTGCCGCGCAGCGGCTGCACATCAAGGCGCGGATAACACGCGCGCACCATCGCGGCGCGCCGCAGGCTCGATGTACCCACGATGCCGCCGGCGGGCAGCTCAGAGAATGAGGCGTATTGTGTGCAGACTAAAGCGTCGCGCGGGTCGGCGCGTTCTGGAATGGCCGCCAGCATAAAACCGGTCGGCAGAACAGCGGGCATATCCTTGAGCGAATGGACGGCGAGATCCGCGCGGCCGTCGGCAAGCGACTGTTCAAGTTCTTTGATGAACAAACCCTTGCCGCCGATCTTTGAAAGCGGATGGTCCAGCATCTGGTCGCCGTGCGTGGCGGTACCGAGGATAGAAATGTCTGTTTGCGGATAGAGGTTTTGGAGCGCTGCGCGCACGTATTCCGCTTGCCATAACGCCAAGCGGCTGGTGCGCGAAGCAATGACGAGCGTACGCGGGGAGGGCGCCGGAGCGCATGGGGCCGTCATGAGCGTTTGATTAACCGGTTAACTGACTAATTGGTTCAATTCAATAATCGGCATCATCACCGCCAACACAATCATTAATACCACGCCACCCATTGCAAGAATCAACAGGGGTTCAAGCAGACTGGTTAAAGAAAGTGTGCGCCGCTCCAGTTCGGCGGCTTCGCCAGCGGCCGCGCGCTCCAGCATCGTGGTGACATTGCCGGTTGCTTCGCCGGCGCGGATCAGATGAACAAGCGCCGGCGCAAATGTTTGGGTACCGGCCAGCGCGCGCGACAGAGCAGCGCCTTCACGCACGCGCACGATGGCGTCGTCGATACTGCAGCGCATGGCCGTATTGGAGAGTGTTTCGCTGGCTGCCTGCAATGCGCGCAGAATTGGCACGCCGGCCGCGCTCAGGATTGCGAGCGTGCTTGCGAAACGCACCGTGTTATAGCCGCGCACGAGTTTTCCGGCGAGCGGCACGCCGAGCAGCCAGCGGTCGAAGGCAAGACGGGGCGCCGGCTGACGCAGCAGACGCCGAATCAGCCAGATGAGCAGCGCAACGATCATCAAAATCGCCCACCAGCCCTTTCTGACCCACCCTGATAAAGCGAGCATCGCAACCGTCAGCCACGGCAGTGATTGCTTGGTATTCACAAATACATTCACCACTTGCGGCACCACGTAACTGAGCAAGAAGGTCACGATGCAAAACGCGATCACGGTCACAATGATGGGATAGGTGAACGCCAGCTGAATTTTTTGCCGTAACGCATTGCGCGCCTCAATATAGTCCGCGAGCCGCGCCAAAATAAGGCCGAGTTTGCCGGTTTGCTCCCCGGCGGCAACGAGCGCGCGGTAGATGTCGGGGAAATCGCGCGGATGCGCTTTAAATGCGCCGGCGAGCGATTGGCCGCTCAACACTTCGGCGCGCAGCGCAGCCATCAGCTCGCGCACATACGCGCGCTCAGCCTGTTCGCACAAAATGCCGAGTGTTTCGTCGATCGGCAGTCCAGCCGTCAACAGGCTAGCCACTTGGCGGATGAACAGCGCTTGTTCACGTGGCGACAAGCGCCGCCGCAACGTCGGCGCGGCGCCGCGCGGCGCGCCATGCACCGCCGGTTCAATGATCAGAGGGATTAAATCCTGCGCGCGCAACTGGCTGCGCGCCGCGCGCGCGCTATCCGCTTCCAGCACGCCGCGCTGGGTTTTACCGTGGAGATCGCTGGCCTCAAACCGGAACGCGGGCATTTGTATAAGACTTTTCTCAATGAGTAAAAAATGGGGATCGCTACGGGGTCGCCTCCACCGCTCCGCGTTGGAGACCTGCTCTGCCCGTATCGATCCCGACCACACGCATCATCTCTTCGCGCGAAGTCAGTCCTGATGCAAGCCAGCGTTGCGCGTCTTCATGCAAGGTGCGCATCCCGCGCGCCCGGCTCGCCGCCAATAACTCAGCGTCCGCCGCTTGCCGGTGAATCAGCGCGCGCAGCGCTTCATCAACGATGAGCAGCTCGTACACGCCGCATCTGCCCCGATAGCCGGACTGCAGGCATTGTGCGCAGCCGGCGGGATGCCAGCCATCCGGCTGTTCAACGCGACACGCCGGACACAASCSCCSCMCCAGCCGCTGCGCCAGCACGCCAAGCAGACTGGATGAGAGCAGATACGGCTCSMTGCCCATATCCGTCAACCGGGTAATGGCGGATGCGGCGTTATTGGTATGCAGCGTTGCCAAGACTAAATGGCCGGTCAGAGACGCTTGCACCGCAATTTGCGCGGTTTCTAGATCGCGGATTTCACCGATCATGATCACATCGGGATCTTGGCGCAGAATTGAGCGCAGCGCGCGCGCAAAACTCATGCCGATCCGTTCATTGACCTGCGTCTGGCTCAGATGAGGCAAATCGTATTCGATGGGATCCTCGACCGTCATGATATTGCTCGTCGTGGTTTCGAGCCTGGAGAGCGCGGCGTACAGGGTGGTGGTTTTTCCTGAACCGGTCGGGCCGGTAACCAGCACAATGCCGTGCGGGCGCGTAATCAACGCATCAAATTGCTGTTGCGTGTCGGCGGCCATGCCCAGCGCGTCAAGATTGAGCCGTTGCGCGTCTTTTTCAAGCAGCCGCAGCACGGCGCGTTCGCCGTGTCCAGTCGGTAAAGTCGAGACACGCACATCGACTGGACGCCCGCCGACGCGCAGGGTAATGCGGCCATCCTGCGGCAGTCTTTTTTCGGCAATATCGAGCTGCGCCATAATTTTGAGTCTTGAAATCAGCGCACCGTGCAAGGCCGCTTTGGGACGCACGACATCGCGCAGCATGCCATCGATGCGAAAACGCACGACCGAGGTCGATTCAAACGGCTCGATATGGATATCAGAGGCGCCCTCGCGCGCCGCTTGAGTGAGGAGCGCGTTGAGCATGCGGATGATCGGCGCATCGTCTTCCGTTTCGAGCAAGTCTTCAATTTCTGGAATGTCTTGCATCAAGCGGGATAGATCGACTTCGCCTTCCACTTCGCCGATCACTTGCGCCGCGCTGCTGTCGTGCGCGGCGTACGCGCGGCTAATGGCTTGCGCGAGGGCGTCGCCATTGACGCGCACCAGCTTGAGCGCGCCGAAGCGGCGGGAAATTTCAGCGCGCGCGCTGGCTAAGGTGCGTTCACTGACCCAGACTTCAAGATATTCGGGCGTTTGCTGCGCAATCAGAATTTGTCCGGCGCGCGCGAATGCATACGGTACAAGCCGCGCGGCGATGGGCGAGGGCGCGGATAAGGTGATTTCAGAAGTCATTTATAAATGACTTTCCAATTATGGCCGGTCGAGCGGCAAACCCGCGGGCCAGCCATCGCTTGCGGGCGCGCGTTGGAACGGTTGGGGTTTTTCCGTGGACGGAGCAGGAGGCGGCTGCGGCGTTGGCGGTATGCGCGTTTGCGGGGCGAGCGTCGCGTTCGGCGCGCCGTCTTCGGAAATTGGCGCAGGCGCCTTTGGCATCACCGGCGTGTCCTGATCGCGGATCAGCCAATTGTCGCTGTTGAAGTCATGCGTGCGCACGCGCATTGCGTCGTAGCGGTCCAGAGAAATACGCTGCGCCGCATGCGCATCGCGCAAAATCACCGGCCGCAGAAAAACCATCAGATTGGTCTTCTCACGCCGTTTATTTTCATAACGGAATAGGCTGCCAAGCACCGGTATATCGCCCAGCCAGGGCACTTTGCTTTGGCCGTCGCTGTATTTATCTTGCAATAAGCCGCCAAGCACGACGATCTGACCATCATCGGCCAGGATGGTGCTCTGGATGGCGCGTTTATTCAGGATCACGCCGCTTGGAGAGTTGGGATTGGAGACGTTTGAATCTTCTTGATAAATCTGGAGCTGGATGACGCCACCTTCGGTGATTTGCGGTTTGATATTGAGTACGATGCCGATGTCTTTGCGGTCGAAGGTCTGGAACGGCGTGCCGGATGCGCCGCCGCCCTGTTGTGCATACGAGCCGATCAGGATCGGGACGTTCTGACCGACCAGCATCTTCGCCGGTTCATTGTCAAGTGTGACCATCGTCGGCGTCGAAAGTACATTGGTGCTGCCCAGAGCGCTGAGCGCCTGGAGCAGCCCGCCCAATCCAAACAATTTCCCGAAGTTACGCAAATACCCCATGTTTAACCCGAGAGCGGGGGGTGTGAATTCGCTTGGATTGCCTTGCGCCAGTTGATTTAATCCCTGTGAAAGGCCGATGATGTTCGTCCCCACCGTACCGCCTAAATTGGTACCGGCATAAATATTGTCCGAGCCAAGCAGAAATTGCCACTGAATGCCGAAGTGCGCCATGTCGGAGGATGAAATTTCAACGATCAAGGATTCGATATAAATTTGCGCGCGGCGCTGGTCCAATTGATCAATGACCCGGCGCAGATTCCCGTAGATTGGATCGGGCGCCGTGATGACGAGTGAATTCGTGGCCGCGTCCGCCTGAATCAGGCCGCCGGGCGCGATATCATTGCTTGCGTCTTTATTCTCACCTGAGAGTCCAGCCAAACCGGCCAGCTTGGCAAGTCCGTCCGAGCCGCCGGATAGGCCGTCTTTCTGTTCTCCTGTTGGCAGCGGCGGTAGCGCTGGAATGCCCGATTTGCCGCCGCCTCCCCATAAGGTTGCCGACGTTGTGCTTTCTGCACCGCTGCCTTTGCCCAGCATGCCGCGCAACGTTTTAGCGAGCTGCACTGCATTGGCATGCCGGAGCGATACAACGTGGATGTTGCCGGGTTCGCGCGTTGGCGTATCCAGTTTTGCAATCAGTTTTTTGGCTTCTTTGAGCCGCGCTGCGCTTGACGCGCGTAACAATATGGCGTTGGTGCGCAGATCCGCTTGTACCGATATTTTCAGGTTGGGATCCGCATTGCCGATGGCTCCAGGATCGAGAATTTTCTGCAATTGCACGGCCAGATCGATTGCATTCGCATTTTTAACCGGTATCACTTCGACCTGCCGGCCTGCGGCCGTATCGATGCTGGCAATAATGGTGGCAATGCGGCGCAGATTATCCGCGTAGTCGGTAATGACAATCGTATTGCTGGCTGGATAGGCGGTTATTGGGTTATTCGGCACCACCAGCGGACGCAGGATGGGTATTAAAGCGTTTGCCGATTCATGGCGGAGCCGGAAGACTTGCGTGATGATCTGGTCGCCGCGCGCGCTCGGCGTATTGCCGACGACCACAGGCGCGCCTTGTGTCTTGGCGTCGGCTTCAGGCACCACTTTTAAGATCCCGTGGTCGTTGACCAAAGCGAAGCCCTGCATGCGCAACGCAGATTGCAGCGTCTTAAGCGCCTGCTCTTCGGGGACGGGTTCGTCCGCCACGAGATTCAATTCCCCTTTAACGCGTGGATCGACAATGATCGTTTTTCCAGCGGCCGCGCCGATTGCCTTGGCCACTTGATCAATCGGTGCATTGACGAAATTCAAGGTGACAGGTGCAGCGAATCCAAGCGCAGGGCAACCGACGCTTAGCCATAGGGCAAGTAGCGCGCCGCGTAGAGTTTGAGCTAAGGTCATTATTTTGGTCTTTGGCAGCACAACTAGAGTAACAAGCCAAGCAGAAATATTGATCTGCATTCTTTAAAAAATGAAGACGCTCAAGCCACTTCTATGCCTATCTACGAGCATTTTAATGACCTGGACTGCGCCGCCTGCGCGCGCAGACTGTTTTGATGACGCGGCGCGCTATCAAAGCGTTAACCCGCAGATTCTGCGCGCCATTGCTTGGCTCGAATCGCGCAATCGCGCAAACGCTCTGCGTAAGAATGACAACGGTTCCATCGATTACGGACTCATGCAAATTAACTCAGTCCATCTTGCCGCACTTTCGCGCTACGGCATCGGCCCGGAGTTGCTGATGCATCCGTGCGTGAGCGTCTACATTGCCGCCTGGCATCTGCGCCAGAAAATGAACCGCTACGGCAATACCTGGCAAGCCATCGGCGCTTATCATTCCGAAACGCCCAAGCGCCGCGATGGGTATGCGCGGCAAATCATCCAAATTCTAGTTAAACGGAAGCTGCTAAAGGGTGAATAAAAAAGAGGAAAGCCCGCGAGTCACGAGTATACGCGGGCTTAACCAAGCAGTTCTCAGAACCTTGTCCACAAACTGACTGCAAGGCCGTGATTTGGGGGCCCGCCGAAACGCTGCCCGAGGGTCCCGCGTTAGCGGGATCGGGCCGTGAAGGCGGGTGTAAAGGGCCATGATCATGTATTTCCATATACATTCCGGTTCCTGCGCTCCGTGTGCCCCCGCGCGCTGCGCGCTTGCCCCCAACTGACGGCCTCTCGTTACAGTTTTGTGGACAGGTTCTCAGTGAAAGTTCAGCTAGCGTTTATTGACCGCGTCTTTAAATGCTTTGCCGGCCGTAAATTTGACCGTTTTGCATGCGGCGATGCGAATCCGCTCCCCGGTTTTTGGATTGCGTCCGTCGCGCGCGGCCCGTTTACTCAGAGTGTAACTGCCGAAGCCGACGAGCTGCACCGGATTCCCTTTAGAGACGGATTTTTTGATCGTTTCCAACAATGTGTCCAGTATTTCACCCGTTAGGGCTTTGCTGGTGCCCGTTTTTGAGGAAATGGCTTCGATGAGTTCCTGTTTATTCATACAATGTCCTTATCGTAGTTTTAAACGGCGATCATTCTAAACACTAAATGGCACAGTGTAGATGCGCGAATGATCTATCTGAAGCGCTTGTGCAACAGATCGATGCTTGAAAGGCCCTATCCCATCCGTTGGCTTCTGTCCCGATGCCTGAATTACCAGAAGTTGAAGTGATCCGCAATGGTATTGCAGCTTACCTGATTGGACAGCGTATTGAACGGGTGATTGTACGCACTGACCGGCTGCGCTGGCCGGTTCCTGCGCAACTGGGCCTTCTGATGGAAGGCGAAATCATCCAGCGCGTCGGGCGGCGCGGTAAATATCTTTATCTCGAATGCGGCCAAGGTTATCTACTCGTTCATCTTGGCATGACCGGCACGCTGCGGATATGGCCGCGTCATGGTCATATGCATGCAATGACCGACCGGCACGACCATATCGACTGGATGCTTGAAAATTGCGTGCTGCGCTTCCGGGATCCGCGCCGCTTCGGCGCAATTCTATGGCATCCGCGTGAAGCAGGCGATATTCTGCGGCATCCGCGCTTTGCCAAAATCGGGATCGAACCTTTATCCGCCGCTTTTAACGGCGCGCATTTGTATCAACAGACCCGCGGACGCCGGATTTCGATCAAACAAACGCTCTTGTCCGGGCAAATCGTGGCGGGCGTCGGCAATATCTATGCGTGCGAAAGTCTATTTCGCGCCGGCCTTCATCCGGCGCGGCGCGCTGGACGCATTTCGGCATCGCGTTATACAAAATTGGCGGATGCCATTGACGCGACATTGACCGAAGCGATTGAAAAAGGCGGCAGCACCTTGCGCGATTTTTCCAGCAGTTTGGGCGAACGCGGTTATTTTCAACTGGATTGTTTTGTCTATGGCCGCGCCGGCCAACCCTGCCGGAAATGCGCCGCTTTGATCCGCAGAATCGTGCAGCAGCAGCGCGCAACCTATTATTGTCCGCAGTGCCAGCGGTTTTAAGTCGCGACGCGGCTCAACATATTTTGAAAAAACTTTTCAGTTTTTCTTGCATAATTCAAGTATTCTTAATTTTTTAATCGGAGAAACAGGATGAATTCTGAACGCCAATCTACGCTGGGAATGAATGAACCATTGAGATGCGCGAGAGATGCGTTGTCTGATTTGATTGAAGAGTCGCCTTATATGGCTTATCTAAAGGATGTGCAAACAGGAAAATATATTTTGAGCAATAAGCGTTGGGCTGACTTATTAGGGTTAGATTCAACTGATCAATTGGTTGGCTTAACCGTCAGCGATTTCGTGAAAGAAGGAGGCGTTTGGGATTGGGACTTCGGTGCTGGATTTGAAAGCTGGAAAAATAAACAACCGGAAGAAATCAAAAAACTTGAGGAGCAAGTAAAGATTTCCAAGTCTCCCGTTTATTACAATCAGCACCTTTTCACATCAGAAGGTCTTATTTTTCCAAATAAGCTCATCAAATTACCTATTTTTAATCACGATAATAAAAAAGTGATTGCTGTTGTCACATATGATCAAAATTTAATCTTGCAGTACGATTTACCTGAGTTGCTTAAACTCTATCAAAAATATTATTCCACAGAAGAAGCGATTCAATACCTGTTGCGCTATCTGGATATTGATGGCTATTTTGCTCAGTTGCCTGATTTAAAAGAAATGCAACTGTTATTTGCGATTCATCGAAAGGTTGATCTTCTCGATCACATGAATGATCCGCAAATTCAAAATTTGCGAAATAAAGTGGCCCAATCTTGTTGGGAAGAAATGTTAACGAGATTACACGCAATCCTCGAAAATATTCACTGAAATGACGCGCCATCTACTGAAGGTAGCGGCGGTAGCAAATATTTTTGAATGGTATGAATTTATTGTTTATGCTTATTTAGCCGACGTTATCGGACAAATTTTCTTCCGAGAGGCGGATACGATTAGAGGTTTGATACAGGCTTTGACGGTCTTCGCCATTGGCTATCTTGCCCGGCCTTTAGGCAGTCTCTTCTTTGGCATGATGGGAGATCGATTGGGGCGCGGCCATTCCCTTCGGACAACGCTGATGATGTCGGCAATTCCTACGGTATTCATCGGACTCTTGCCGACTTATCAAAACATTGGTCTATTCGCCCCTTTTTTATTGCTTATTCTAAGATTGGTCCAAGGCTTTGCAATGGGCGCAGAGCTGCCTGTCAATGGCTGCTACGTTTTTGAAGCCGCCCCAAACGCGCGCAGCAAATCAATATTATGCAGTGCGGTCATGGCGAGTATGGATTTAGGCACATTACTGGCTTCTTTAATCGTTTTTGTATTATTTAAATGCTTTGATCATCAAACAATTCTGGCTTGGGCGTGGCGCATCCCTTTCTTGCTCAGTCTACCTCTGGTTGTGGGAATCAGCGCGATACGGCGCACGATCAATGATTTTCCAGTCCTAAAGCAAGATCGCTCAACTTCTACTTTTGATGCGTTGCGGCGCCCATTGCTTAAAACCGTGTTGCCCGTTTCATTTCTAGGTGTCTTTGTTTATCTGTGTTTGATATGGATGCCGACCTATTTGATTCATTTTTTGCATTACCCGGTTCAAAGTGCGCGGTTGTTGAATACGCTGTTTGCCGCTTGTTTAATCTGCTTTAATCTGGGTATGGGTTATCTCTCTTCTTTCGTTGGTTATCATCGGCTGATCAAAGTTGGGATGATCGCTACTTGCTTATTCGTTTATCCATTATTTAGCGGTCTGATACACGCTTCATTTGGGATGATTTCCATCATACTTGGTCTGTTGGCGTTGCTGCTCGCAAGCATCGAAGGCGTCATCCTGCAGGGTTTGGCAACGCAGTTTCCTTCATTTGTGCGCTGTCGGGGCATGAATATAGCCTATACCTTTCCCATCACTGTCTTTGGAGGAACCGCGCCGCTCGTTTGCACTTGGATGATCCAGAAAACCGGCCTGCTGCTATTTCCCGCCTTTTATATCATGCTCTTCGGGCTGCTGGCGCTGCCGGCGGCGTGGAGGTTGAGAGGCGTTTAATCCATCCCATTCCGGGCTATACGCCTAGCGCAATGTTGAATGCTTTCTAAATCAGAATTTGCGCCGCGCTTAATTGCTTGGCAACGAAGCCATGGCCGGCACGACTTGCCCTGGCAAAACACGCGCGACCCTTACCGCATCTGGCTGGCTGAAATCATGCTGCAGCAAACGCAGGTGGCGGGCGTGATCCCGTATTACCACCGGTTTCGAGCGCGTTTCCCGGATTTAGCGGCGCTGGCGAATGCGCCGCTGGATGTGGTGATGGCGTATTGGAGTGGACTGGGATATTACGCGCGCGCGCGTCATTTGCAGCGGTGCGCGCAGAGCATTGTGCGTGAATTCAGCGGCATTTTTCCGTGCGATGTGAAAACGCTAGCGGCATTGCCCGGCATTGGCCGCTCAACCGCGTCTGCAATTGCTGCGTTTGCGTTTGGCGCGCGCCAGTCGATTCTGGATGGCAACGTCAAGCGCGTGCTGACGCGGCTTTTTGGAATTGAGGGATTTCCCGGCGCACCGCGCGTCGAAAATGTTTTGTGGACATTGGCGGAATCACTTTTACCCGTGCTTGTTGAAAATCAAGAAGAAAATATAAAAACAATGCGCGCATATACCCAAGGCTTGATGGATTTAGGCGCGCTGGGGTGTACGCGCGCGCGGCCGAATTGCGCGCAGTGTCCATTTCAAAATGCGTGTGTTGCATTTGCAACCGGACGCGTGCGCGAACTTCCCGAAGCGCGGCCTAAAAAAATGAAACCAGTGCGGCGCACCTTAATGCTGATTCTGCGTTCGGGAGACGCGGTTCTGCTTAAGCGGCGCGCGTCAAAGGGGATTTGGGGCGGCTTATGGAGTTTGCCTGAAGCGGTTAACGAAGCGGAACTGCTTGCCTGCGCGGCGCGTTTCGGTGCATTCGGCCCGTTTACCCCATTAGCGGCTGTGAGGCATGCATTTACGCACTTTCAGCTGATCATCGAACCGCGGATGGCAATGCTGCCTGCATGCGGTTATGCAGGTAACTGTCTAGCAGGCGAAAAACAGGCATGGGTGCCGCTGCGCGACCTCCATCAATACGGTTTGCCTGCACCGGTGCGGCGTTTGCTCACCCAGTAAGATCGTGAACAGGCGCTAGCTCCCGATGGCGCACGAGAACGGGATATTGATTTGCTAAACGCGCACCGAGTACTTCGGCGAGATAAACCGAACGATGCTGACCGCCGGTGCAGCCAATCGCAACCGTTAAATAGCTTCGATTGTCCTCCTGGAAACGGGGCAGCCATTTGCGCAGAAAGGCTTCGATATCACCGATCAATGCATGCGCTTCGGGCGCGGCGCCTAGAAAGTCGGCAACCGGCGCGTCAAGTCCAGTCAAGCCGCGCAGCGCGGCATCATAATAAGGGTTTGGCAATGCGCGCGCATCGAACACAAAGTCTGCATCGAGCGGAACGCCCCGTTTAAAAGCGAAGGATTCGAACATCAAAGCCAGTCCGGCGCGCTCGTGCGCAACCCATTGATTGACCCAAGCGCGCAAGGTGTGTGCATTAAGCGCGCTGGTATCAATATGCTGACCCAAGGTTGCAAGTTCTGAAAGGAGTTCGCGTTCGCGCTCGATGGCATCGGCCAGAGGTAAATTTTTATCCGATCGCCGCTCACGCGGCCCGTAATCGGCAACGGATATGCCGTTCCCCTGCCGAATCAGCAATTGATGATTGGCGCGAGCGTCGATTTCGACAACGACCCACTGCCGCGCGCATCCAGTATCTGGGCAGCGCTGGCGGGCGAACTGATCGCCTGTGCAATAGAGAATGAACCGATGCCGATTGAAACGGATCTGGCCGATGCCGTCGATCCGGCTCGTTTTCTGTTGAGGGATATGCGTCGTAAGTATGTTGAGCGGCGTTGTTAGAGCGTTTTTATCGAAACCTTCGGTTTTCAGCGACTTGCGCGACGTCGCTTCCCCGCTTTCTGTATATTTGGGCGCGCCGCGGGGTCGCCTCCATCGCGCAGCGAGGCAGACCTGCTCCGCTCGCATCGAGTCCTACTCCCACATCGCTTTTTGCTGACGTTCCATGAAATCACGCAGCGTGTCGATGCCGCGCAGCTGCAAAATCGTGTTACGGACCGCGGCTTCGACCAGGACTGCGAGATTACGGCCGGCGGCAACTTGCAGCGTCACGCTGCGCACGGCAACGCCGAGCACGTCCTGCGTTTGCTCAGCCAGCGGAAGACGCTGGAATTTTTCATCGGTGCGGCGCACCAGCTGGACAATCAGCTTGAGTTTCATTTTCCGGCGCACTGCCGTCTCGCCAAAAATGGTTTTGATATCGAGCAAGCCAAGCCCGCGCACTTCAAGCATACTCTGAAGAAGCGTCGGACAGCGCCCTTCGATGAAATCCGGACCGATGAGTATAAAATCGACGGCATCATCCGCGACGAGGCCGTGGCCGCGGCTAATCAATTCGAGTCCCAGCTCACTTTTCCCAAGACCGGATTCGCCTGCCAGCAGAACCCCCATGCCGAGAATATCGAGAAACACGCCGTGCAAGGTCGTGCGCGGTGCAAAGATGCGTGAAATATAGGCGCGCAGGCGGTCGATGACGGTGGCGGCGGGCAGCGGCGTGGTCAGCAGCGGCGTCGATGAGCGCGTGCATCTCAATACCAAATCGGC
>LXRJ01000500.1 GCA_001684025.1 Candidatus Glomeribacter gigasporarum
CGTCAAAACCGCCGACTTTTTGATCCAGGCCCAGCACTTGCTGGTCGAGCGCGGTAATTTGAGACGCGTTTCTCTCGGTCTCCTGCTTGATGTTCTGCTGGATTTGATCAAGATAACCTTTGTTGACAGCATCAAAAGCGTCTTCTGGATCCGCCACGCCAGTCAGCACGCGCGCGGCGGCGCCATCCACTCCAGCAGCACTGCCGGAAATGTCCACCCGTTGACTTTCCAAATTCCGGGCGAGGGTTATATTCCCTGTCTCTTCGTCCTCCCGCACCAGCCCATCGGGCATATGCTTCACTGCATCCTTGAGCCTATCGACCTGATCGGTATTTCGCGTGATACGTTCATCGAAACCGCCCACGGTTTGATCCAGCGCGCCGACCTGTTGACCAAGGTCAGTCACTCGACCGCCCAGGCTATCAATCCGGGTCGAATGTTGCGCGATACGCGCGTCAGAATCGCTGATTTTGCCGTTCAGTTGCTGAATACTCTGAGCATTACCAGCGATGCGTCCGTCAAAAC
>LXRJ01000505.1 GCA_001684025.1 Candidatus Glomeribacter gigasporarum
CGGSGGSVGCCCGCCATACGCGAGTTCCTGGAGCTGGTAGGCTAGGCGGGAAATGAGATGGGCGGTTCGGGTGTTGCGGACGGCGCGGAAAATGCTGATCCCACAGCGACCAGAGGGCTTTCGTGGACAACTGCGGCAATGCTGCAAGCTGGGCGGCGACGGAAGGGCGCGAGGCCTCGTTCATAGCGGATTCCTTTTCGTAGACTGAGGAAAGTTTGACGGGGTGCTATGAACGCTCGGTTTTACCGAAAAGCCAACAGGCCAATTCGCGTCGGTGGGTTTTTTGTCCGCTGCGGCGTGTGCACGCAGGAGCGCGCGTACCAGGATCGAGACGACTTCCTCAGCGCGTTGTACAGGCATCATCTGCTCAGGCGCTAAGCCAGCGGGCGCGGCCATCTGGCAGGCATTCGATCCAGTTAAACTTTTCATAGCCTGGAATTGTGCACGCTGGTACAGGCGTAGAACAAATGGGGTGAAAGTCCCCTGACGCCAATTGCCTATTCGGGCCTAGCAGG
>LXRJ01000530.1 GCA_001684025.1 Candidatus Glomeribacter gigasporarum
GTGCGACTGTGCGCGGTGGCTTTCGTAGGCCCGTTCGAGGCGGGCAAAATCTGGTTGGTTCATCTCCGGCTCCGAGGGTGGGAGAGTGTTGAGATGTATAATACTTATGTATTTGATATATGTCAATACCATTGTATTAAATATTACTTTTAATGCCCTGTCGGTTAAGATTTTCTATTTGCTCTGCTCCGTAGATCTCGGGCTAAAGCAGCCAGTCCTATCGCGTCGGACATAGCTGTTTCAGGGCCATAAAGATAATCACCAGTGATACTGGTTTTTCGTGTACCGTCATTAAAGCGCTCAACAATGAGTCGGCCATTCGGAATGCGTGATGAGCGAGTTTCTTCTGTAGTAGTAGGCTGGTCTTGAACCTTCGGAGCTTTTTTGCTGCGCTTATTTTTCGTCCGATACGCTCTATATTTGTTCAGGTCTGGAATATCCTCTGACCCGCTATTCGAAAGCGCGTTCTTTCCGCACATCTA
>LXRJ01000543.1 GCA_001684025.1 Candidatus Glomeribacter gigasporarum
GCTGACCTTGATAAAAAATGATGGGTAATTCAACGTTGTGCGGGAGATGCACAACAGACGGTACGGATGTACCTGGGGCGGGGTTGGTCATGGCATGACTCCTACGATGCGGTTTATTTCCCACCATCCCACTTCTAAATGGGGTGGCAGACCGAACGGGATTAGAAGACCGGATCGTAGGCACCGGCCCGCCTTTCGGCTGCCCCATCCGGCCCGCCATAAGAGCACTGCCAGATGTTGTGACGTAAAAAAGCCGCTTCCGATTGGGGCGGCGCGGCTTCTTTGCGCCTACGATGCACGGGCTTCTAAACCCGCCTGCTGATGTTTCAGCATTAAGCACAATATACGCCGCCTCTTCATCGGAAGTCAATAGCTGCCGTGATAGAATTCGTGATAAGGAGAACTGATTTATGGCACTCGCTGCATTCGATACGCTTAAATTTGTTGACGAACTTGAGAA
>LXRJ01000549.1 GCA_001684025.1 Candidatus Glomeribacter gigasporarum
TAGTGGACACTATTCTGGCTCTCTAATCTCTGTTTCGATATAAGGTGCTTGGCCGGACGGTTACGAATCAACCCGCTCCGCTGGTTGCGAATCTTGCGCACGCTGAAGTGACCTTCTGCACAGGCGGCTACGATTTCGTATTTACCGATATCCACTCTGATATGGAGCGTTGTGGATGGAGTTTGCATGATGGGCCTCTTGAAATTACTCTGAGAATGCTGGGGTGAAACACACCTACGTGAGCTTGCAGTCAAATCGGCGGTCGATGCCGCTAGATTCCTTGTATGTTGAGTGTACCTCCGACAAGCTGATCCCTTGAGGAGGGGCAGGGAGGAATCGATAGATTCCAAGGTATTGAGTACCGGCGATGAGACAAGATTCTCCCTGCTTTTTCACGTTAGCCAGCTCCGGACAGATGGGAGAGGATCAAGCCTCGAATCCAAACGGCAAGGTA
>LXRJ01000551.1 GCA_001684025.1 Candidatus Glomeribacter gigasporarum
CAATTGCTTTAAATTCCCCTGCGCTCTAATTTAACCACTGTCGGATCAACTCTTGGCTATTACAGTACCCTCTGCACCCGCTTGTCCCATCATTTGAGCGAGGATCGATCCCCGCACCTTGCTCGCATGGGCCGCATCCACTTGCGCTTTATCCATAAACTGCTTCGCGGTCTGATTCGCCGTCTGCCAATCCTCGCTGTTTTGAGACGCAAACACCCGATCCAGCGCCTCAACGCGCGCGTAGCGCTGACTCTGGCTCACGTCGTCCGAAACGCCCGATTGAGGACATGCGAAAAGGCAACGCTGGCCTGCTGGTCACGTTGCTGCGCCGATTGAAAACCGCTGTTGACCGCCGCCCCGATATCAAGGCTGCCAAAGGTCTGCTCCGCCCCATAAGCGCTAACCAAATTTATAGTCCCCACTTTTCGCGTTGATAAGAGCGCTTTCTAGAT
>LXRJ01000556.1 GCA_001684025.1 Candidatus Glomeribacter gigasporarum
TATGCCAGTTGAGCAAGCTGAGATATTGTCTGAAGAACAAGCGCGGCTTATTAATGACCGGCTCGCGACCAAAGATGATCTCGCTTTGCTCGGCAAAGATTTGCGCCGCGACTTTGCAGATGCAGAAGAGCGTACAGACGCTAAGCTAGAAAAGCTTGGAACGGAGTTACGCCATGAAATGGACGGTTTACGCCATGAAATCGGCGATCTGCGCAAAGACATGGAGGCCAAGTTTGCGGGCATGGAAGAGCGCTTTAACGCTAAGCTCCTCAACATGGAAGAGCGCTTTAACGCCAAGCTTGATAAGCTCGGCCTGCAAATCGTGAACAAATTAGGTGGGCTTATTGTTGCGGGCATCGTTGTGATAGCTGCCCTTCCCGTGCTTTTTAAATACTTTTTGCATCTCAGCTGATTCACGTGGCACTCTCCCCGAAGCGTTTCTCAATCTC
>LXRJ01000562.1 GCA_001684025.1 Candidatus Glomeribacter gigasporarum
GCCGGAACGGCGTCGGCGCTGGTCAGTCGAAGAGAAGCGGGCGCGGGTACGGGAAAGCGTTGAACCTGGCAAGTCCGTTATCGATGAAATCAAGCCGCCGATTGTCCATCTGCCAAGCTCTGGCTATCGACGGGTCTGGGGCCGACTCCGCTGGGAACGGGTCCGTCGTGGCGCGGCACCGATCAATGCCAAACGGGTGGATCGCGTGCGCCCGCATGGACTGTTACTGCACCGTCCGTCGGTTATCCCGCGTCCTGAACACCCGCACACCGGGCGAGTGGCCGTTGCGCACAGTCATCAGCGTGGGGGTTCGGACGGCTTTGAGTTTCGTTGCGACCATGGCCAGCCGCTGCGCGTAACCTTTGCCATGGAGTGTTGCGACCGTGAAATCATCAGTTGGGCCGCATCCACCCGCGGACACTGCGGCGATAGGGTGCGGGATGGG
>LXRJ01000573.1 GCA_001684025.1 Candidatus Glomeribacter gigasporarum
TGTTCCTCTTAACAGGCCCAGCAAGCGTATCAATTTAGCTGCCTTAAATTGTCCAGTCCCAGGGGGCACTCCACATTGACATCCAGCAGGAATGTCATGCTGGCCATTCATCGCGCAATTGATTGACCAACTCCGACGTTACGGGCTTTGCATGAGCAGTGACTGGCAACAGAGGCACGCCGTTACGGTGTTTCTGTTGAGAAATCATTTCGCCTGCGCTTTTACGTTGCCGGTCCGCTAATCCTTTGACAGCCGCAAGAACATCATCATCGATGGTCAAAGTGGTACGCATGATCTTCTCCCTAAAGAGGAGGTGCGCATCAAACATTAGGCATCATACATCAAACAAATTGTGCGCTGCAGTTTGTCAACGACAACTGAAAACTGACCCACTTTCCCCTTGAATCGATAAATGAAAACTGACCCACCT
>LXRJ01000576.1 GCA_001684025.1 Candidatus Glomeribacter gigasporarum
AGTGGACACCTATTCTGATGATCTAAAGCCTGCTTTTATACAAGGCTTTTAACCGGACGCTTACTTTTAGGGCAGGGAATCGCGCTATTTGTCAGAGCATCTGCTGTGAACGGATTTGGCGGGCGGACATTTGTGATTTCAACAAACCCTCGAAGAAATCGGCAAAGGATAATTGCTTGGACACCGCTTCAGTCGCCAGCTGGGGATACACGTGGGCCATGGCATCGAGCTTGAGTTGTCCGCACAATTCATGGATGCGTTGATGTTGCAACTCCATCACTGCCCTCCCGTGAATCATTGCTCGTAGATCGACAGTTCGTGCTGCAGCGGTTGTTGGCTGAAGCGGGCCAAATCCGGCGGGAGCGCTGGAGAAGGTGGAATTGCCCCTATAAAAACGGACACCAAATCACACTTGGGTTAAGAAAGAG
>LXRJ01000013.1 GCA_001684025.1 Candidatus Glomeribacter gigasporarum
CAGTGTCAGTCAGTCATGGTAAGAAAAAAACGAAATTAAACAAACTCGTAGGCTTAAAAACAGTTCCACTGACGGATTTGTTTGAAGTGCAATACGGGACAAATCTTGAACTCATACATTTAATAAAAAATCCTAAAGGGATTAATTTTGTTGCGAGAACCTCTCAAAATAATGGCGTAGCGGCCAGAGTACAGCGGCTCTATGATTTAGACCCAACCCAGGGAATGGTTTTAACGGTTGCGGGTGGCGGTTCAATTCTGGAAACTTTTTTACAACTTGAGCCTTTTTATTCAGGACGTGATTTGTTTGTTTTGAAACCAAAATGCCCCATGACTATCGATGAAATGTTGTATTACGCCACTTGTATAAAAGCAAATCAATACAAATACAGCTATGGCAGACAGGCCAACAAAACTCTGAGAATTTTGCCTGTTCCTGACTATGAGTCCATTCCTCAATGGGTATATGGTGCAACTGAGCGTATCGCAACGGATATCACACATTTCACGGATGGCAGAACGATAACCTACACCAGAACACCCACAAAGTGGGCTTCTAGGTTTGGCGAGTTATGTATGTAGTTCCCCAAAAATGCCTCTAGTTCTGAATCCAAATTTGTTATTCATCATCGCACTGGCCCCGCTCGCCGGCGCGCTGGCTGCCGGCTTATTCGGTAAAACGATCGGCCGTGCAGGCGCGCATTCGGTCACGATCGCCGGCGTTGCGCTCTCTTTTCTGTTGTCCGCATGGACGCTATGGCAAGTGACGCAGGGTGCAGGCTATGACGGAACTGTATACGAATGGATGCGCGTTGAAACACCGCTCGGCGCATTGAAATTCGAAGTCGGTTTTTTGATCGATGCGCTCTCCGCGCTGATGATGTGCGTCGTCACCTTCGTTTCGTTGATGGTGCATCTTTATACGATCGGCTATATGCGCGAAGACCCGGGCTACACGCGCTTCTTCGCTTACCTGTCGCTCTTTACGTTTGCAATGCTGATGCTCGTGATGAGCAACAACTTCCTGCAGCTCTTTTTCGGCTGGGAAGCGGTCGGTCTGGTGTCCTATTTATTGATCGGCTTCTGGTATACCAAAGCGAGCGCAGTGACCGCCAATATGAAGGCGTTTATCGTGAACCGCGTCAGTGACTTCGGTTTTATTCTGGGGATTGGATTGATCTTTGCATCTGCCGGTTCGCTGCATTATGGCGAAGTCTTTAGTACACGTATGGAACTCGCCGAGCTGTTGCTGCCAGGCACGGATTGGGGACTATTGACGGTCGCATGCCTGTGCCTTTTTATCGGCGCGATGGGGAAATCGGCGCAATTTCCACTCCATGTCTGGCTACCGGACTCGATGGAAGGCCCGACGCCGATCTCGGCATTGATTCACGCCGCCACGATGGTGACGGCGGGCATTTTCATGGTCGCGCGGATGTCGCCGCTGTTTGAACTATCCGAGCCGGTTCTATCGTTCATGATGATCATCGGCGCGATCACCGCCCTATTCATGGGAATTTTGGGCTTGGTGCAGAACGATATCAAACGCGTCGTCGCCTATTCAACCTTGTCGCAACTCGGCTATATGACCGTCGCGCTGGGCGCGTCGGCATATTCGATGGCGGTGTTTCATCTGGTCACGCATGCATTCTTCAAAGCATTGCTCTTTCTCGCGGCCGGTTCGGTGATCATCGGTATGCACCATGAGCAAGACATGCGCAAAATGGGTGGTTTGCGCCGCGCGATGCCGGTCACCTGGGCGACCGCATTGATCGGCGCTCTGGCGCTGATCGGCACGCCATTTTTCTCCGGCTTCTATTCGAAAGACGCGATCATCGAAGCGGTGCAACGTTCGCATTTACCCGGCGCGGGTTTTGCCACATTCGCGCTGATCGCCAGCGTATTCGTGACGGCGCTGTACACCTTCCGAATGATCTTTTTGGTGTTTCACGGCCTGCCGCGCGCGCATCGCGATGCAAATAGCTCGCATGTACCGCACGAATCGCCCTGGGTCGTAACGCTTCCGCTGATTCTGCTGGCGGTTCCGTCTCTGGCCATTGGCGCATGGATGATTCGTCCGCTGCTCTCTGGAGACTTTTTCGCGCGCGGCGTTGCGTTCGATACGGTGATTTTTGTCAATTCCCGTCATCCGGCATTGCATCAAATGAGCAGTGAATTTCACGGCTGGTTTGCAATGGCGATGCACGCATTGACGACATTGCCCGTCTGGTTAGCCGGCGCAGGCGTAATAACCGCTGCCTTCTTATATTTGCGTCGTTCAGAGTTTCCCATTGCACTTCAGCGGCGCTGCGCAGGCCTTTATACACTACTCGACCATAAATATTATCTGGACAAAATCAATGAGATCGTTTTTGCGCGCGGCGCAGTGGCGTTGGGCAGTCGTCTAGCGAAAACAGGCGAGCAGAAAATCATCGATGGCGCCGTGAACGGTACTGCACGCGGTGCAGTGATAGTCGCGCGCGTGATTCGTGTTTTGCAAACTGGAATCCTGACGCATTACACGTTTGCAATGGTCGCAAGCATTGCGGTGTTGCTTGTTTTATTCGTTGGTTTTTAATCTATCCGTAAAGAAAAATAAAAACTTAAATGCCTTCCTTTCCGTGGTTAAGCCTGGCCATCTGGTTGCCGATTATTTCCGGCGCGTTGCTATTGGTGAACGGCGCGCGCGTCTGTGCAAGTATTGCGCGCCGCTGTGCGTTGACAGGCTCTATCCTCAGTTTTTGTGTCACGCTGCCGCTCATCTTTGGTTTTGACGCGGGCACGTCCGCGCTGCAGTTTTCCGAGCAGCTCGCTTGGATCGAGCGCTTCAACATCCACTATCACTTGGGTATCGATGGCATTTCGCTGTGGTTTGTCATATTGACGGCCTTAATCACGGTGATTGTCGTCATGGCGACGAGAGAGAATGTCATCGACCGGATCGCGCAGTATCTGGCGGCTTTCCTGATTCTGTCGGGGTTGATGATCGGCGTTTTCAGCGCGCAGGACGGCCTGCTGTTTTACATCTTCTTTGAAGCGACGCTGATTCCGATGTACCTGATCATTGGAATCTGGGGCGGTCAAAGGCGGGTCTACGCGGCCTTCAAATTTTTCCTGTATACCTTGCTCGGCTCGCTGCTGATGCTCTTGGCGCTGCTGTATCTATATACGCAATCGGGATCGTTCGCGCTCGCTGCGTGGCAGCAACTACCGCTTCCGATGTTGCCGCAATTGCTCCTGTTCGGCGCGTTCTTCATGGCATTCGCGGTTAAAGTGCCGATGTGGCCGTTGCATACCTGGTTGCCGGATGCGCACGTCGAAGCGCCGACCGGCGGTTCAGTCGTACTGGCGGCGATCATGCTCAAACTCGGCGCATACGGTTTTCTGCGCTTCTCACTTCCGATTGTGCCTGACGCAAGCCGCCTGCTCGCGCCGTTCGTCATCGCGTTATCGCTGATTGCCGTCATTTATATCGGCCTGGTCGCGCTGGCGCAAAGCGATATGAAAAAGCTCGTCGCCTATTCATCGATTGCGCATATGGGCTTCGTCACGCTCGGTTTTTTCCTGTTCGAACCGCTGGCGATCGAAGGGGCGCTGGTGCAGATGATTTCGCACGGCTTTGTGTCCGGTGCGATGTTTCTGTGCATCGGCGTGCTGTACGATCGCATGCACAGCCGCCAGATCGCCGATTACGGCGGCGTCGTCAATGTGATGCCGAAATTCGCAGCGCTTTCACTGTTGTTTTCAATGGCCAATTGCGGACTGCCGGGCACTTCAGGCTTTGTCGGCGAATGGATGGTGATTCTCGCCGCGGTCCATTTCAATTTCTGGATCGGTGCGGCGGCCGCATTCACATTGATTCTGAGCGCAGCGTATACATTGTGGATGGTCAAGCGCGTGCAATTCGGCGCGATTGCGAACCCGCGCGTGGCGCAATTGACCGATCTTGATCAGCGTGAATGGGGTGTACTGTTGGTATTCGCTGCGGGGGTTCTGTTGATCGGTCTTTATCCAAAACCGTTGACGGATGCGATGCACGTATCGGTTTCAAATCTGCTCGCTCATGCGCTGCAGTCAAAATTGCCGTGAATGACCACGCGTTATTTTCTGATCCAGCGGCGTGGCGTTTCTGGTTGAATCAAAGGATAATTTACACTGTTTGGTTTAAATATAACCTGCAGTGCTGCCAATCTTATCCTTATTCCCTTCTTTCATCTCTCCTGATTCGATTGCTCAGCCAGTTGAGCAGAGTCAACACGCGTCTTGTCCGGATGACGCAGATGACGCACTTAAAGACAACGCTTTTAATCCTGCGTCCGCAGTCGAACCAACGGCTTCAGTTGATCTGCCGCTCGCGCTGGCGAACCTGAACACAACTGAAGTCTCTTTTATGACCAGTCTCAATATGCGCGACCTGCGTCAGTTAAGCCGAGTCAACCACGCTTATTCCGCCCGCTTTGGCGAATATGTGCCGCGTATGGAGCAAAAACGGGAAACATGGTGGGAGAAACTGTTCTGGATGCTGCCTCCGGAGGGTCGGGTACAATTTTCAGAGGCGTTCAAACGAGCGCTCAGGGCCGACCAGCTTAAAATGGCGCGCGCAGACGCTGCCCTGATGCAGGCGTGGGGATTACGTTTGATCTGGCAATTATTGAATGTGAAACGTTTTGAAGAAGACGATCAATTCGTGCAGGATGCATTTCTGAATGCACTCTTGCAGCTACCCCATTACCGGGTCGAATTGACAGGACAGGCGCCGCAGCGCACCGCCCTGCTTCCCGCTGGATTGCGCACCGCCTATGCCAGCGATGACTGCTCAGTGCGCAAGCTTGCCTGCGCAATGGAGCGCGTCATCCGGAATATGCAAACGCCGCGCTTAGCGCGCAGCGAGTGGATTGCCATATTGCAAGCCAATGGAATTCATTGGCGGGTCACATTTCCGCTTGAAAAAACAGAAAATGGGCCGCGGTTACGCATCGATGCATGCTGCGCACAATGGCTTTCGCATCCGGACTGGAAGAAACGTTTGCAGAATGTCATTACGCTCACGGAGTTGATCCGGAAATCCCATGATAAAGAAATCGCGGCCGTCAGCTTCGCGGAGTTCCTGATGCGGCATCCGATGCGCGCCCAAACGGAACCGTTTGCTGAAATACTCGCGCTTGTCATTGCTACATTGGCCAAGTATTGCATGCATTTCAACGTTTGCTCGCATGAACAATGGCCCCTTTTCCGCCACACGCTGCTCAATTCTTTGCCGGATCAAACCCCGGCGCTTGAAAGTGGCCTTTGGCAAGAAGCGCTTTGCCTGAGTCATCAAATCATCTGTGAGCAGAATCCCGGCTTGCACGTATTCAGTTCTAATATTCGGTCTGATGTGCCTTTGTACAGTGCTATTCCGTTATTTCATGCGCTAGCTTAGAAGACTTAAACAAAATCGTGATGACTGTCCTTTTACCTGATGCTGTTTTATTGCTGGCGGTTTTGCTCGCGTTGATCAACGAGACTACGGCGCGCGTTTCGACGGCTGAAGAGCGTGTTCCATCCGGTGCAAGCCACCGCACGTATGCGATTGCGCTCGGCGCGTCTGTCCTTGCTGCTTTCGGCTATGCGCCGTGCGCTGCGCTGGATACGCACACGCATTTTTTCTTTTCTCGGATGATCGTGATCGACCCTTTTGCAAGCGTGATGAAGGCAGCGGTTGCAGCAGGTTTCGCCATCACGTTGGTGTATTCGCGCGCGTATCTTGAGGCGCGCAATCTGTTGCGCGGCGATTTGATCATGCTGGCGCTGTGTTCGCTGATTGGGCAGTGTGTGATGATTTCCGGCGCGCACTTTCTGACGCTCTATCTCGGACTTGAGCTGATGTCCCTGCCGCTGATTGCAATGATCGCGCTGCGCCGCGACGCTGCGCATGCGCTTGAAGCTGCGATGAAGTATTACGTGCTCAGCGCGCTGGCATCCGGCATCTTACTCTATGGCATTTCGATGATCTATGGCGCAACCGGTGCGCTGGGTTTGGATGAAGTGTCCCGTGTACTGATAACGGGCCCTGTCAACACGACAATCTTGTTGTTGAGTGTTGTATTCATTGTCGCGGGGCTTGCCTTTAAATTGGGCGCAGCGCCTTTCCATATGTGGGTTCCAGATATTTACCACGGCGCGCCGGCAGCGCTTACACTGCTGATTGGCGGCGCGCCAAAAATCGCTGCGTTTGCGTGGAGCCTGCGCATGTTGGCATCCGGCCTGTTTCCGCTGGCGGTCGATTGGCAGCCCATGCTGGCTATTCTTGCTGCGCTCTCGCTGGTGATTGGCAATCTGGTTGGACTGGTGCAGCGCAACATCAAGCGGATGCTGGCGTATTCTGCCGTTGCCCAAATGGGTTTTGTGCTGCTCGGTTTGTTATCCGGAGTTGTGGATAGACAGGCCGGCAGCGCTGTTCATGCGTATAGCGCGGCGATGTTCTATAACATGATTTATGTATTGACAACGCTCGGTAGCTTTGGGGTCGTATTAGCCCTATCGCGGCGCGGATTTGAATCGGATCAACTTGAGGACCTAAAGGGCCTGAACCAGCGTCATCCAGTCTTTGCATTGGTCATGCTATTGATGATGTTTTCATTGGCCGGAATTCCGCCAACAGCGGGCTTTTACGCTAAATTCGCGGTACTTGAAGCATTGGTAAATGCAGGCTCAATCTGGCTCGCGGCGCTTGCGGTCATGACTTCACTGATCGGCGCGTTTTATTATCTGCGCGTCGTCAAATTGATGTATTTTGACGCGCCAGCGCAGCGTACCCCCATCGTAACAACGCGCAGTGTATGCGCGCTGCTTGCATTGAACGGCGGTGCCGTGCTTATGCTGGGTATTTTGCCTGGGCCGCTGATGTCGGCGTGCATGTACGCAATACCTCTGATCTTTCAACCTTTTTGTTGACGTCCAGAAAAGGCGATTTTCACTGCGCTACCCCCGCCTGCTCGAATGCATCAGGAGATAGGTACCCCAACTGGAGCATCTGTAATAAATATCAAGCTATTTTTTTAAATGTTCCTGCCAAGAGGATGGACGCTGGACCACGCTGTTAAGGCCAGTCAGCCATTGACAAAGTCCAGCGATGAAGGCGACTTTTGGCGGGTTTCCAGCCGCCCTCAAACGCTCGTCAAAGGGTTTCAAGTGCCGGTTGTTGCATCGAGTACAGGCAAAAGCGGCCATGTAAAGCGTTTTGCGCCCGAGTGCCCGCCCGCCTTCAATAAAACGTTTACCCTTGTGTTTGCCGCTGTCGTGATTGACTGAACCATTTGAGAATTTGTTTTCCGGCAAGGAGAGGTATTGGACCTCCTGCTATATTCAGTCAAACTCTCAAGGCCCTGTTGTTGATAACGCCGAATCTAGTTTAGGCAGGCGTGTAATCCCTGTAAATCATAGACTTCCAGATTCTGAAGATCACGCAATCCTTTGAGGGCCGCCCGCGCTGAGGACATATTCGTGTAATAGGTGACGTTGTACGCCTGCGCAGTTGTGCGGATCAAACGCGAATCAGCAATCGCCGCGCGGGTTTCATCGACGGTCGTGAACATCAATGCAATTCCACCATTTTTTAACATATCCACAATATGCGGCCGCCCTTCTTTCACTTTATTGATTACTTTAACTGGAATATCTGCTTGCGCGAGCGCCGCCGCCGTTCCTTTGGTCGCCACGAGCGGATAGCCGAGTTGATGCAGCTGGCGCGCAAGTTCGACTGCCATCGATTTATCCCGATCCCTGACCGTCAACAGCACAGTGCCTGATGCCGGCAGGCGCGAGCCGGCCGCCAGCTGAGACTTAAAAAGCGCCTCGCCAAATGTTTGGCCGATCCCCATCACTTCTCCGGTTGAGCGCATCTCAGGACCGAGCATCGGATCGACACCCGGGAATTTCGAGAATGGAAACACGGCTTCCTTGATGCTGAAATAGGGCGGTTCAATTTCGCGCTCGACGCCCTGTTGCCGCAGCGTTTGACCGACCATGCAACGCGCGGCGATTTTGGCGAGCGGCTGGCCAATCGCCTTGGATACATAAGGCACCGTGCGCGATGCGCGCGGATTGACTTCCAGCACGTAGATTTCGTCCTCATTCTCACCCGCGGCGTTTAACCGCTGCTGAATCGCAAACTGGACATTCATCAGTCCGACGACATGGAGCGCCTTGGCCATCGCGGCCGTTTGCCGCTTCAATTCCGCAATCGTTGCTGACAAGAGCGAATGCGCTGGCAGCGAACACGCCGAATCGCCTGAATGAATGCCCGCCTGTTCGATATGTTCCATCACGCCGCCGATCCAAACATGTTCCCCATCGCACACGCAATCGACATCGCATTCAATCGCGTCGTTCAAAAAACGGTCGAGTAGCACGGGTGCATCGTTTGACACGCGCACCGCTTCGCGCAAATAACGCTCCAAGTCTTGCGGGGCATACACAATTTCCATCGCGCGTCCGCCGAGCACATACGAAGGGCGGACAACAAGCGGATAGCCGATTTCCCCTGCCTGCGCAAAAGTCTGCTCATACGAACGCACGATGCAGTTCGGCGGCTGACGCAATCCAAGTTGATGCAATAGTTGCCGGAAACGCTCACGGTCTTCAGCGATATCAATGGCCGTCGGCGATGTGCCGATAATTGGCGCGCCAGCGGCTTCCAGATCGAGCGCCAACGCGAGCGGCGTCYSCCCGCCGTATTGAACGATGACGCCGTGCGGCCGTTCTTTATCGATGATTTCAAGCACGTCTTCAAGCGTGAGCGGCTCAAAATAAAGTCGGTCGGAGCAGTCATAATCGGTCGATACCGTTTCAGGATTGCAGTTGACCATGATCGTTTCATAGCCGTCTTCAGCCAGCGCCGCGGCGGCATGCACGCAGCAATAATCAAATTCGATCCCCTGCCCGATCCTGTTCGGGCCGCCGCCGAGTACAATAATTTTCTTGTGGTCGTTCGGCCGCGCTTCGCATTCTTCTTCATAGGTGGAATACAAATAGGCGGTATGCACGGCAAATTCAGCCGCGCAGGTGTCAACGCGCTTATACACCGGCCGCACATTCAATTGCCAGCGGCGCGCACGCACCGCGGCGGGCGTCGTGTTCATTAAATGCGCTAAGCGGCGGTCGGAAAAGCCGCCGCGTTTTAAACGCCGCAATGCGTCGGCGGAGAGGGCTTCCAGCGCGCGGCCGCGTAGCAGCCGTTCCTGCTGCACAATCTGTTCGATTTGCGCCAGAAACCACGGATCGATCCCCGTTTCAGCATAAATGCGCGCGCGCGTGCGGCCAATTCGGAACGCATCCGCCACGTACCAAATCCGTTGCGGGCCAGGCGCGCTCATTTCTTTGCCAATTTCATCCGGATCATCTGATTTTGAATCGAGTCCATCGACGCCAACTTCGAGTCCGCGCAGCGCTTTTTGAAACGACTCCTGAAAGGTGCGGCCAATCGCCATCACTTCGCCGACCGATTTCATTTGCGTCGTCAGATGCGGATCGGCGTCGCGGAACTTCTCGAACGCAAAGCGCGGCATTTTGGTGACGACATAATCGATCGCCGGCTCGAATGAAGCGGGTATACCGCCTCCAGATGAATCGGCATCCAAACGGATCATCTCGTTATGCAGTTCATCCAGCGTGTAGCCGACTGCGAGCTTTGCTGCGATTTTGGCGATTGGAAAGCCAGTCGCTTTAGAAGCCAATGCCGATGAGCGCGATACGCGCGGATTCATTTCAATCACAACCATCCGGCCATCGCGCGGATTGACTGCAAACTGCACGTTTGATCCGCCCGATTCGACACCGATTTCGCGCAACACGGCGCACGCCGCATTGCGCATCCGTTGGTACTCTTTATCGGTCAGCGTCTGTGCAGGGGCCACCGTAATCGAGTCGCCGGTATGAATGCCCATCGGGTCTAAGTTCTCAATTGAGCACACGATCATGCAGTGATCGCACGCATCGCGCACCACTTCCAGCTCAAACTCTTTCCAGCCGAGCAGCGATTCTTCAATCAGCAATTCGTGCGTCGGCGATAAATCGAGCCCGCGTTTGCAGATGTCTTCAAATTCTTCGCGGTTATAGGCAATTCCACCGCCCGAACCGCCGAGCGTAAACGAAGGCCGGATCACCACCGGATACCCGCTGCCGCCCGTGCGCGCGGCCATTTGCGCAATTTTCGCCTGCACGGAGAGCGCTTCTTCCAATGAATGCGCACCGCCCGATAACGCGGAAGCCAGGCCGATACGCGTCATCGCTTGCTTGAATTTCTGCCGGTCTTCAGCGGCATCAATCGCTTGCGGCGACGCGCCGATCAGCTCAACCTGATATCGGTCAAGAATGCCGCGCCGATGCAGTTCAAGCGCGCAGTTGAGCGCCGTTTGTCCGCCCATCGTCGGCAGAATTGCGTCCGGCCGCTGTTTGGCGATAATGCGTTCAAGCACTTCCCAGGTAATCGGCTCGATGTAAGTGATATGCGCGGACTCGGGATCGGTCATGATCGTCGCCGGATTACTGTTGACCAAAATGACCCGGTACCCTTCGCTGACCAACGCACGGCACGCCTGCGTTCCGGAATAATCAAATTCGCAGCCCTGCCCGATCACAATCGGGCCGGCGCCGATAATCAAAATTCGGTGCAGGTCGGTACGTTTTGGCATTGGAATTAAGCGTGGATCACTGCTTTGCAGCCGTTTTTAAAACAGTGGCCAAAAAACGGTCGAATAGATACGCCGCATCGTGCGGCCCGGGCGATGCTTCAGGATGCCCTTGAAAACAGAAAACAGGATAGTCAGTCAATTCAAAGCCCTGCACAGAACCGTCGAATAATGAAAGATGCGTTACGTGCGCGTTCGCGGGCAGCGTATCGGCATCGACCGCGAAGCCGTGATTCTGCGAAGTCATGATGATCCGTCCAGTCACCAAATCGCGCACCGGATGGTTCGCGCCATGATGGCCGGTTCTCATTTTGACGGTGCGCGCGCCAAGCGCTAATGCAATCAGTTGATGCCCCAGACATAAACCGAAGATCGGCAGCGCGCGGTCGATCAACTCGCGCACCGTGCGAATCGCCTGTGTGCAGGACTGCGGATCGCCAGGGCCATTCGACAAAAAAATGCCATCCGGCGCGAGCGCAAGCGCATCGTTGACAGTTGACGTTGCAGGCAGCACTGTCACGCGGCCGCCGCGCTGCGCCAACATGCGCAACGTATTGAATTTGATCCCATAATCGAATGCGACGATATGACACTTTGGCGCTTCAAGCGCGCTATACCCTGCGCCGGCTTGCCATTCTGTTTGCGCCCACGGGTAAGGCGTAGCGGTTGAAACCGTATGGATTAATTCACTCCCTTGCATCGCCGCCGTCTTCTGCACGCGCTCGATGGCTTGATCGACGCGGGCCACAGCGTCCTCACCCGTCACAATGCAGCCGTTCTGAGCCCCCTGTTCGCGCAGCATGCGCGTCAAGCGGCGTGTATCGATGCCAGCAATCGCAACAATGTTTTGAACACGCAGATATTCTGCAAGCGACTGCTGCATCCGGAAATTCGACGGCACGAGCGGCATATCTCGAGCAACCAATCCAGCCACCTGAATGCGCGACGATTCGACGTCTTCATTATTAATGCCGGTATTACCAATATGAGGCGCAGTCAATGTCACGATCTGATGCGCATAGCTGGGATCAGTCAGAATTTCCTGATAGCCGGTCAGCGCGGTATTGAAAACGACTTCGCCGACGGTAGAACCGGATGCGCCGATGGCGTCGCCATAAAAAACCGCGCCGTTGGCTAAAGCAAGCAGCGCGGGCGGGAAAGATGGCAGCATAGATTATTTCTATTTCGCGCGGGCGCCCCTCACTGTAACGGCGCCCAGCACTCTGGCGCGCATTTGCGGCGCGGGCTGATACAGAATCATGACCTGTCCCGGCGCAAGCTGCGCGCGGCGCGTCCGGTTCCATCTTCTCAACTGGGCCACCGAGACACGATAGCGCTTTGCAAACGCTGCGATTGACTGGCGTCGCCGGATACGGATCACCCGCCGCCGCACATTCGGCATCACCGGTTCAAAAGCAAGCCGCGCATTCTCAGCCACTTCAGCGCTGATGTCCTCATCATCCTCACTATCCCTGGGAACGAGCAGGGTTGAACCTGGCTTAATCCATCGGGCCGATGGAATTTTATTGACCGAAACCAGCGTAATCGGATCGACATTAATTTTTTCGGCCAGCTCGGATGGCCGTATACGCTTTGCAACGGTATGCGTCGTCCAGCTTGACAATGCACCGTCGTAGCTTTGCAGCGCCGCTTCAAATTTCCGCGCGTTTTTAAACGGCAGCAAAATTTTTGACTGCGCGGCGCCTACGATAACCGGCTTTGAAAACGAAGGATTAAGCGCGCGAAATTCCTGAAGAGATAAGCCCGCCAGTCGCGCGGCCACCTGAATATCCATATCACGCGTAATGGTGACTGTGGAGAAGTACGGGCGGTTGGGAATGTCCGCAAGTTCAACATGATATTGCTGAGGATTGAACACGATCTCTTTAATGGCCTGCAATTTAGGGACATAATTGCGTGTTTCATTCGGCATCCTCAGACTTGCGTAATCGGGGGGCAAACCCGCGCGCCGATTCCGTTCAATCGCGCGCTGCACATTGCCCATGCCCCAGTCGTATGCAGCCAGTGCAAGATGCCAATCCCCGAACATGTCATGCAGCTTCGATAAATAATCGAGCGCGGCGTTGGTCGACGCAAGCACATCATGGCGTTCATCGCGAAACAGGTTTTGCGCAAGATCATATTCGCGGCCCGTGGCCGGGACAAACTGCCAAATGCCGGCGGCCTTTGCGACCGATAAAGCGCGCGGATTATACGCAGATTCAATAAAAGGCAGTAACGCCAGTTCGGTTGGCATTTGACGCACCTCAAGCGCTTCAACGATATAAAAGAGGTAGCGCTTAGAGCGCTCGGTCATCCGCGCAATGTGATCTGGGCGCGAGGCATACCGAGCCAATTGCTTTTGAACCAGATCATTTTCCAAATCAGGCATCTGAAAACCGCTTCTAACACGCGACCATAAATCACCCGCGCTCTCCTGATGATCTTTGTCCGGAGACGTTATCCCTAACTGCCGGGGGCGGGACAGTTGAGCGGGATTTTGCGCCTGTGCCGTGTTTACCAAAGCAGAGTGCGGCGGAAAGTTAGAAAGAGTAGATGGCGCAGGGTTGACAAGATGGGCTTCGGGGCGCTGCGTTGTCGACACTGGCGGAGTGACGCACGCGGCGAGTAAAAGCGCTAAGAGCGCAATATAGAACAATCGCATTGAAAACAAATTCCGTCGGACGGCGCAAAAATGCCAGGATAGTAGGCAAAGCGCGGCACTTCGTCAACTCGCGCATTTTTCATTGAGATCGCTATGAGGCTTGTGCGGGATCGGGCGCCGCTCGGCGCGTATTCGTTTCAAATTCAAAGCCAATCGCGCCATTTTTTTGGCGCACGAGATAGGCTTTGAATTGGCGGCCGGTACGGGACGATTTGAAGCCGGTCAGCAAATCAGTGCGGCCTGTGTCCAGCAATTTTTGCATCTGTTCGCGCGAAATGCCCTGTTGGAGGATCATTTTTCCAGAGCGGAAATCGCATGACTTTGGATGCGCAACGGTGTTTTCGCAGACATAGCCAATGCCGTGTTCAAAAACGCGGCTGCGACATTTCGGACATTGGCCGAGCGGCGTTTGGCCTGAAAAGTCGGGCGCTTCTTTGGATTCATCACTGTCTTCTTGACCGAAATCAAAGGCGAGTTTGTGGTTTTGGCTATCGGCGTCTTCGGCCAGCTTCAAAATCGCCGCGAAGGGACGCCCCATTTTGCTGCGGAATCCGGTCAGCGGTCCGATCTGTTTGTTTTTAAGTAACTCTTCCGCTTCTTCGATCTCAAACTGCCGGCCCGCGGGCGTTTTAGTGATCGAGAATGCGCAGCTTGTACAGGCAAAACGGCGGTAATTTTCTTTGACTTCTCCGCCGCACTGCGGGCACGGTGTTTTCAGCGTTGCGTAATCGCCCGGCACGGTCTCCGAATCATATTCTTTCGCGCGTTTGACAATCGTTTGCGTCATTTGTGCAATTTCGCGCATAAAGACATCGCGCGCGAGCTGCCCGCCTTGCATCTGGGCCAATTTGAACTCCCATTCTCCGGTCAGTTCCGGCGCAACCAGCTCGTTGACTCTCAAGCCACGCAACAGCGTCATCAATTGATGCGCTTTCGCAGTCGGTAACAAATCTCGGCCCTCTCGAACCAAGTATTTTTCGGTCAGTAGTCCTTCCATGATCGTCGCGCGCGTCGCCGCCGTCCCCAACCCTTTGGCGGCCATCGCGGCGCGCAACTCATCGTCTTCAACCAGTTTTCCGGCGCCTTCCATTGCCGAGAGCAACGTCGCTTCAGTATAACGAGCAGGCGGTTTGGTGGTCAGCTGATGCGCTTCAATCTTGTCCGCGCGCACGATTTCGCCTTTTGCAACCGGCACCAGCATTTCATTCGCATCGTGCGCGGCGCGGCCGTACACGTGCAGCCAGCCAGGTGTGACCAGTATTTTTCCCTCGGTTTTAAAGCAATACCCGACGATCTCGGTGATGCGCGTAGTCAGCAAATATTCAGCGGCTGGAAAGAACACTGCCAGAAAACGTTTGACAACCAGGTCGTACAGCTTCTGCTCTGCTTCATTCAGGCCTTTAGGCGCTTGTACCGTCGGGATAATCGCAAAATGGTCGCTGATTTTGGCATTGTTGAAGATGCGTCGGTTCGGCTTGATCCAGCCTTGATCCAAAATTTGGCTCGCAAAAGGTACATAAGCGTTATTTTGCGCAAGCGTTTGCAGCGTCTGTTTGACCATACCGCGCGTATCTTCAGGCAAGGCGCGCGCATCGGTGCGCGGATAGGTCAGAACCTTGTGCTTTTCATATAGCGTTTGCGCGAGCGCGAGGGTTGTTTTGGCTGAAAAGCCGAAGCGTCCGTTCGCTTCTCGTTGCAGGCTCGTCAGATCATAGAGTAACGGTGATAATTGCGTTGAAGATTTGCTTTCTTCACGAACCGGACCGCTTTTGCCGCGACACGCGGCGACGATCGAATCCGCGGCGGCTTGACTCCACAGGCGTGATTCACGCTGCTCCGGGTCAAATTCATTCTTTTTAAATTTCGGATCGAACCAGCGCCCTTGATAAAATCCGGCCGCGCAGACAAACTCGGCGCGCACTTCCCAATAATCGCGCGGCACGAAACGGCGAATTTTGTCTTCGCGCTCGACGACAATCGATAAGGTCGGCGTTTGCACGCGCCCTACGGTGGTTAGAAAAAAACCGCCGTTCTTGCTGTTGAAGGCGGTCATTGCGCGCGTGCCGTTGATTCCGACCAGCCAGTCGGCCTCCGAGCGGCAGCGCGCCGCAYCGGCCAGCGGCTGCATTTCCGCGTCGCTGCGCAGCCGTTCAAACGCTTCGCGAATCGCTTGCGGCGTCATCGATTGCATCCAAACCCGCGCAATCGGCTGACGCGCTTTGGCGTGTTGCACAATCGTGCGGAAGATGAGCTCGCCTTCGCGTCCGGCATCGCATGCGTTGATCAAACGGTCGATGTCTTTGCGTTTAATCAGTTTGGTCAGTAGTTTTAAGCGCGCTTCGCTTTTGACGATCGGACGTAGTTCAAAATGCGGCGGAATCACGGGCAGATGCGCGAAGCTCCATTTGCCGCGTTTGACTTCGTATTCTTCAGGTGCGGTGATTTCAAGCAGATGTCCAACGGCGGAGGCCAGCACATACGCGCCGCTCTCGAAGTAGTCTTGATGCTTGGTAAAGCCGCCCAGCGCACGCGCGATATCGTTCGCGACCGATGGTTTTTCAGCGATGATCAAAGATTTGGACATATTCGCTGAGGCATTTCAGCCGTTTTGGGGCGGCACATAGCCCGCAGCGACATCCGCACCTTCGCCGAAGAAAAATTTCTCCGTTTGCTTTAACAAATATTTGCGGGCGCGCGCATCGGCCATATTGAGCCGGTTTTCGTTAATCAGCATCGTTTGGTGTTTCAGCCAAAGCTGCCAAGCTTCTTTCGAGATGTGCTCGTAAATGCGCTGCCCCAGCTTGCCAGGCAGCGGCGGAATATCGAAGCCTTCCGCTTCCTTATTCAGTTTTGCGCAATGGATTGTGCGGGCCATAGGGTTCAATTACAAATGGAAGTGAATCAACCTCTGCGGTTCCAGTACGCCTCGAATAAAACGCCCGGCGCCTAATAGCCGCTCCATTTCATCATACACGCGCACGCGCGGCATGACGCCATCGGCGCTGGCATTCGGCATTGTTGAGATCGGCGCATTTTCAAACTGGAAATGGTCGGGAAGGCGTAAACGTTGTCCGCGTTTAAAGCGCTCGGACAGGCGCGCATCCAGTCGTGCTGCCGGATAAGCCAGCAATAATGTATCCAGCGGGCGCAAATGCGCGGTGCGCGCGGCGTAATCCGCTTGTTCAAGCGCCTCAAGGGGCACCGCGTCCGCGACGTTGAACCGGCCTATGCCAATCCGGCGCAGTGCGGATAGATGCGCGCCGCAACCGAGCGCGTTGCCAATGTCTTGAGCAAGCGCACGGATATACGTGCCTTTGCTGCATACCACATGGATGCGTAGGGCGCTCGGTTCAGCAGATGTACGCAGCTGAGCGTCGAGCAGTTCTAAAGTCTTAATGGTAATCGGACGCGCGGGTCGGTCGAGCGTAATACCACGGCGCGCATAGGCATACAAAGGTTTGCCGTCCCGTTTGAGCGCCGAATACATCGGCGGCGTTTGCATCAGGTTTCCCCGGAAACGCGCGAGCACTGCGCGTATATCGTCCAGATTGCAGCGCACGGGGTGAAGATTCACTATTTTTCCCTGCGTATCGCCGGTGGTGGTTATAGCGCCGAGCGCCAGCGTCGCTTCATAGCATTTGGTCGCATCCAATAAATCCTGGGTGAATTTGGTTGCGTTTCCGAAACACAGGGGCAGCAATCCAGACGCAAGCGGATCAAGCGTGCCCGTGTGCCCCGCCTTGGCGGCGCACATCAGACGCTTGGCGCGCGCTAGTGCATTTTGACTGGACAGTCCACTCGGTTTATCGAGCAGCAATACGCCGTCAAGTGCATGGCAAACGGGACGAACGGAACGAATAGACGGCGCCATACGGAAAAGTAGAGAAGCGAGCGTTTTTCAGTGAGATTGCCCTTTCGCGAGCATAGCGTTGCGCCGTGCAAGATGCTGAAAAATGCGCTAATCCGCACGCTTTATAACCGCATTGTCTATCAGGCGCAAGAGGGCGGCCGCTTTGTCGGGCGTCGGGTCAACAATGAAATGCAAAGCGGGCACGGTGCGGATATGCAAGCGTTTGAACAGCAGATGACGTAGATGGCCTGCGGCATGATTCAACGCATCGCGTGTTTCGCTGGGATCGCCGGATAAGGTGGTGAACCAGACCTTCGCATGCGCGTAATCCGGCGTGAGATCAACGCCTTGCAGCGTCACGAGTCCGACGCGCGGATCCTTAACCTCGCGCATGATCATTCGTGACAAGTCGCGCTGAATTTGATCGGCAACGCGAAGCGCGCGCTCAGGCAAGCGATGTTTTTTAGGCATGACGATGAAAAACAGGTTCTCACAAGGTTCGGGCGACTTCAGTGACCTCAAATACTTCAAGCTGATCGCCTACCGCAATATTGTTGAAATTCTTGATCGATAGGCCACATTCAAAACCGGCTTTGACTTCACGGACATCATCTTTAAAACGCTTCAAGGATTCGAGCTCTCCAGTGTAAAGAACGACATTGTCGCGTATGACACGCACTTTTGAGGCTCGTTTCACGAGCCCTTCCAACACCATGCAGCCTGCAATCGCGCCGACTTTCGGAACCTGAAATACTTGACGCACTTCGACGAATCCGGAGGCCACTTCTTTCTGCTGCGGCGTGAGTAGTCCGGACATCGCTGCTTTTACTTCGTTCAACGCGTCATAAATAATGTCGTAATAACGAATATCAACGCCATTGGACTGCGCGAGTTTGCGCGCGTTGACATCTGCGCGCGTATTAAAACCAATGATCACGGCTTTGGATGCAATCGCTAACTGGACATCCGATTCGCTAACGCCTCCAACGGCCGCGTGAACGATCTGAACGTGCACTTCGTCTGTAGAAAGTTTCGATAGTGCATCGGTGAGCGCTTCTTGCGAGCCTTGAACGTCTGCTTTGACGATCAGCGGCAGCGTTTGTGTTTCTCCCTCGCCAGGCTTGCCAAACATATTTTCAAGTTTGGCGGCTTGTTGCTGAGCCAATTTCACATCGCGGAATTTACCTTGGCGGAATAGGGCGATCTCGCGCGCTTTGCGCTCGTCCAGTAATACGATGACCGGCTCGCCTGCCTGCGGCACCTCAGAGAGTCCTTGGATTTCAACCGGAATCGAGGGGCCTGCTTGCAAAGCGGCTTTGCCATTTTCGTCAAACATCGCACGCACGCGGCCGTAGGCAGTGCCTGCGAGCACCATATCGCCGCGCTTTAAGGTGCCCGATTGCACCAGAACCGTTGCGACGGGTCCCTTGCCTTTATCGAGTTTGGCTTCAATCACCAAGCCTTTGGCGAGGGTATCCAGCGGCGCTTTTAATTCACGCACTTCGGCTTGCAGGAGCACGTGTTCAAGCAGATCGTCGATGCCCTGAGCGGTTTTCGCTGAAACGGGAACAAAGGGGAACTCGCCGCCGTATTCTTCCGGAACGACACCTTCGGCGATCAACTCTTGCTTAATGCGTTCGGGGTTTGCATCGAGTTTATCGATCTTGTTGATGGCGACGACCATCGGTGCCTCAGCGGCCTTCGCATGCGCAATCGCTTCTTTAGTCTGCGGCATCACCCCATCGTCGGCAGCGACCACCAGCACAACGATGTCGGTCGCTTTCGCGCCGCGCGCGCGCATCGCCGTAAATGCCTCGTGGCCAGGGGTATCCAGAAAAGTAATCACACCATGCGGCGTTTCAACGTGATACGCGCCGATGTGCTGGGTAATACCTCCGGCCTCCCCGGAGACCACTTTAGTGCGACGGATGGTATCGAGCAGAGAAGTTTTGCCATGATCGACATGCCCCATCACGGTAATCACAGGCGGGCGAGGCAAGGCTTCAGCGTGATGAATTTCGTCTTCTTCGAGCAGCGCTTCAGGATCGTCGAGTTTGGCTGCGAATGCGCGATGGCCGAGCTCTTCGACCACGATCATCGCCGTGTCTTGATCGAGCACCTGATTAATGGTGACCATCTGGCCCATGGCCATCATGACTTTGATGATTTCAGACGCTTTGAGCGACATTTTGTGCGCGAGTTCGGCAACAGTGATGGTTTCAGGCACGTGAATGTCGCGCGTAATCGGTTCAATCGGTTTATCGAAAGCGGCGCGCGAAGTGTCGACCGTTTTAACACGCTTACCTTTCGCCGCGCTGCGCCAGCCTTGCTCGATGCCGCCGCTTAAATCGCCGCGCAACTTCAGACCGCGACGCTTAACCGCTTCTCCCGGTCCCTGCGTCACCCGTTCTGTTTTTTTCCGCTCAGAGGTTGCTGCGCTTGAGGGTTTTTTAACTTCTTTCTTTTCAGCGGTTGGCGCGCCGCTTTTGGGCGACGCGCCCTTAGTTTCAGCGGCGGGCGCGGCGGTTTTCTTCGCCGCGCGCATGGGTGGGCGCGGCGTGTGGATCATGTCCCGGATCGCGCGCGCCTCCGCTTCAGCGGCATTCCGGCGGCGCGACTCACTCATCTGGGCGGGTGAGGCAACCGGTTCTTGTTTCTCCGACGCGCGCTGCTGGCCGGCGGCGCTTTCAGACGTAGGGGGGATAGGCTGTTCTTCTGAGAGCGCGCGCTGTTTTTCCGGTTGGACGGCCGCTGCTCTAGCCGCGCTTTGAGGATGATCGAACGGGGGCGGCGCTGGATAGATTTTAGGAATAGCGTCTATTTCAGCGGGCGCGGCCGTGCTTTCTATGTGATGGTCTCCATCGCGTTTGATAAAGACGCGTTTCTTACGTACCTCGATCTGAATGGTGCGCGCTTTACCGGTCGCGTCCGATTGACGGATTTCAGAAGTCTGCTTACGAGTCAGCGTGATTTTGCGCCTTTCGGTGTCCTCTGTGCCATGCGCGCGGCGCAAATGCGCAAGTAAACGCGCTTTGTCCGTTTCCGACAAAGCCTCGCTTGCATCTTTTTTGAGAATGCCGGCCGCATTGAGTTGTTCGAGCAATATGCTCGCCGGCATTTTAAGTTCCGCAGCGAATTGAGCTACGTTTGTATTTGCCATCCATACCTCTTGTTATTGAAACCAGTGTTCGCGCGCTTTCATAATGAGCGATTTTGCAGCTTCCTGGTCCATTGCCGTGATTTCGATCAGCTCGTTGGCGTCTAGCTCAGCGAGCGCATCACGCGTGTGAATTTGGTGCGCGACGAGCTTTGAGAGCAGATCGGTATTCATACCTTCGAGCGTCTTCAAATCAGGGGCGGCATTTTCGACCTTTTCTTCATTCACGATGGCCATGGTTAACAATGCGTTGCGCGCGCGCGCGCGCAACTCCTGCACTGTGTCCTCGTCCAGCGCGTTGAGGCCGAGCATTTCGCCCAGCGGCACATAAGCCACCTCTTCAAGACTGCTAAAACCTTCTTCAATCAGCACATCGGCCACTTCTTCGTCGACGCTAAGACGCGTCATAAAGAGTTCGCGCAATATGGAACGCTCTTGAATCTGTTTTTCAGTGGATTCGGCCGGCGTCATAATATTAATATTCCAACCGGTCAATTCACTGGCCAAACGCACGTTTTGGCCGTTGCGGCCGATCGCGACGGCCAATTCATCATCGTTGATGACGACATCCATCGAATGTTTTTCTTCATCGACGATGACAGACTGAACAGCCGCGGGCGCAAGCGCCTGAATCACGAACTGCGCGGGGTCTTCAGCCCACAGCACAATATCAATATTTTCGCCTCCGAGTTCGTTACGCACCGCTTGCACGCGCGAACCCCGGATACCGACGCATGTGCCGATGGGATCGACCCGTTTATCGTGCGCAACGACGGCGATTTTTGCGCGTATCCCTGGGTCGCGTGCCGCTGACTTAATTTCGAGCAAACCCTGTTCGATTTCCGGCACTTCCATTTCAAACAATTTAATCAGAAATTCAGGCGCGGTACGCGAGAGTTCGAGTTGCGGGCCGCGCGCGCTTCGGTCGACTCTGAGCAGATAACCGCGCACCCGGTCTCCAACGCGCAGATTTTCCCGCGGAATAAGTTGATCACGGCGCAGCAGCGCTTCGACGCGTCCCGCTTCAACAATTAGATGGCCTTTGTCGATTCGCTTGACCGAGCCGATCATAATCATGTCGCCGCGCTCCAGAAAATCATTCAAGATTTGCTCACGCTCCGCTTCACGTATTTTCTGCAAAATCACTTGCTTGGCTGCTTGTGCGCCGATCCGGCCGAATTCAATCGAAGCAACCGGTTCTTCAATGTAATCGCCAATCTCGATGCTCGGCACTTGCTCGCGTGCT
Source organism: Candidatus Glomeribacter gigasporarum (assembly GCA_001684025.1). Taxonomy (GTDB): domain Bacteria; phylum Pseudomonadota; class Gammaproteobacteria; order Burkholderiales; family Burkholderiaceae; genus Glomeribacter; species Glomeribacter gigasporarum_A. The sequence goes on from LXRJ01000013.1 coordinate 21,588, forward strand.
TCAAATAGCAGAATCTCTTGATCAGGTTCCTGCAAACCCGCTTCGTCCGGAACGACCCGCCAGCGGCGGTAGGTTTCATATGCGCCGCTGGCGCGATGAATGGCAACGCGGATATCGACGTCCTGAGCGTCGCGTTTCTTGGTGGCGGCGGCAAGCGCCGCTTCAAGCGCAATGAATACGATCTCCTGATCGACGTTTTTTTCGTGGGCCAGTGCATCCACGAGCATCAGCACTTCGCGACTCATCGTTTACGGCTCCTGAAATTGATGCTTGGCACAAGACGCGCGCGGCCGATCTCGGCCAAAGTAAAATCGAGTGCCGTATGCTCTGCGGTTTTGTGCTGTCCAGGCGGAGCAGCAAGCGTTAATCTGACGGTTCCATTTTGCAGCGGACATAACACGCCTCTATACTGCTTACGGCCGTCGCGCGAGCTTTTAAGGACAATGATGGCCTCATGGCCTGAAAAACGTTCAAAATCGCGCCATTTTTTAAGCGGCCGGTCTAATCCGGGTGAAGAGACTTCAAGACGCCGGTAAACAATATGTTCAACTGTCAACACACGTTGGAGCTGATAACTGACTTTCTCGCAATCGTGGATAGAAATGCCGGCGTCTTGATCGATAAACACGCGCAACGTGCCGCCCTGTGACTGCTCGACACTCACCAATTCATATCCCAAGCCGTTGACCGCCGTTTCGATCAATTCGGTCAGTTGTACCATGTGCACTTTGATATTTAAAGAGGCGCTAGAAAAGTTTAAAAAAAATGGGCGTGACTGCCCATTTTTTTATTCGCACTTGAATGTGACAAACATGCTACAAAGTTGAATATTTTAACCTGTTTTCAAGGCGGCTTCAGATTTTTATGCGCGCATATTCCTTATCCGCGCGCATTGACCTCCTTGTATGTTGACAAGAAGAGGGAAACGAGCGCCCATAAGCGGAACAGCTTACTTACTTACTTCCTTAAATGGTTTGACGGATCCGCCTTTGCATCTGCAACAGATAACTCTCGCTCTCTTTAGGTAATGCAACACGCCAGTTTGCGCCGTGCCGCGCAACGGCTTCATCAATATTGCGCGGTCCCCAGTTGTAGGCGGCGATGACCTTGTTCCAATCTCTACCATATTTGCGCGCCAGCTGTGCGAGATAAGCAAAACCCCCGCGAATATTGTCGCGCACGTCAAACGGGTTCACTTTAAGTTCGCGCGCAGTACCGGGCATCAGTTGCATAATCCCGAGCGCGCCTTTAGGCGAAGTCAGAATATGCCCCGCTGCATCCGTATGCCGTCCACGCGATTCAATCCAAATCACCGCTTGCGCCAAATGCAAGGGAATTTGATATTGCTGGCTTACTGTTGCAATATAGCCTTTGCTCATGCTTTGTGCGCTGAGCTCAAGCGCTCTGATACTCCAGTAACCGGCATGATCTGGAAAACCCAGCCAGGCCGAAATCCGGCTTGCCGAGCGGAATAGCGTCGAAAGGACGCCCGCCTTTGCCTTAGAAGCAGAAGAAGTCGTGCTCGGCGAAGAGTTATGCGCAACGGGTACCGCATCCACATGCGCGCGTTCTTCATCGCCGGATGAAAAGTTCGCCCTCCAGGCGCGTAAACCAGGAAGTTGGCTCAGTTGGCGACTCACAGAAAACCAGCGTTGATCTATTGGATTGAGATTCGTCGTAATGACCACCGCGTCTAAGGTAGACCCAGATTGGACTTGCGCATCCGGATACCCGTTGCGCTGCAATACCCAGGCCACGCTGCGGCGTAACTCATCTGCGCAAATCGTTTGATTTTGATAGGCAATGCGGCTCTTTTCCAGCTGTTCTAAAAAGGGGGTGAGCTTTGCCGTGTTCTCGCACATTCCGGAGAGCGTGACGATGCCCCTTTCATCACGCGCAACGCGCCCTTGAAACCCTGCCTCAGTACGCAATCCCGTTAAATACTGCTGCATATCCAATGGTTCATCAGGCGATAGCGTCAGCGTCCTTTGCCATCGCCATGTCGCGGCGCATAGCGCGAGCGCGCTGCAGTTTGCCAGAAGCACAGCGCACAGGAGGATACGCCGCCGCATGCCTACTTTCATGATAAACGCACGGTTGCCTTTCATGACCAAACTAAAAGGTTAATCACGCGCGTCAGAACGGTCCGCGTTATCCAATTGCGGCTCAGCCTTGATCAAAAAGAGCCGCACCACATTGTGCGTGGTATCTCTTTTACTGCGGAATAAATGGCCTAATACCGGAATATCTCCGAGAAGAGGAATTTTATTTTGACCTTGTCTTTGCACATTTTTCACAAAACCGCCGAGCAACAGGCTTTGACCCGCCTGTAAAGTCGCTTGCGTGGAAATTTCGGAATTCTTGATTTGCGGCAACCCTTCCCGGCTCCCCGCAACGGGTTCAGTCTGACTGCCGTCCTGGATATTGAGCGTCAGCATCACGTGCTGCTGCCCATCGTCACTTTTGATCAATCGCGGCGTCACGCGCAATAATGAACCGGTCACAATCGATTCCAGTTTGACCGCTTTTTCTCCCTCCAGCTTGGTGTAAAAGGTAATGTTGTTATCCAACACCGCCTGCATATTGTTCAGCGTCACCACTGAAGGACGCGATAAGATTTTCGCTTTTGAATCCTGCTGCAGCGCATTGAGCCGCACCATAAAACTCGGGGTATCGCTCAATATCGTGCTGAACATGCCCGTGCCGCCCTTCTGCCCCGCCGGATCGCTGTTAAAGCTCACTGCGCCGAAACGGCCCAAACTTGCGGTTGCGGACCAATCGACGCCAAGCGCGCTCAGATTAGACGCATCCACATCGATAATCGCCACCGATATTTCAATTTGCACGAGCCGTTGGTCCAGTTGCTGAATCAACTTTTCATACAGCGGCATATTGACTTTCCGATCACGCACGACCACTGCGTTTTGTCTTGAGTCCGCTGAAAATGAGGGCAACACATGGGTCGCCAAGGCTGCGGGCATGACCGGGCCGGCAGGCGCGCCCGACACGTTTTCGCCCGCTGGAGAACGGCCCTGGACCATTTCACGCAGCACGCTCACCACGCCCGGCACCTGTACTTGCTGATTGCGGTAGGTATAACTGCTATCCGAAGCGGAGGCAAAACGCAGCGGGAAAATCTGTACCGTTTCTTGATTCTGCGCTTGATCCAGCACTTTCTCATCGAGATTTTTCGCGAGTTCAGTCACCCGCTCGATACATTTCGGCACGCCGAAAACCTCGAGCGCATTGAACTGAGCCACTTTGCGCAGCGAACAATATTGTTGCGCCGCCATGCCGCCATGCGTCAAATAGCTGATCAAGCGGTGGGTCCCCAAATAGCGCGGCGTAATAATTTGGCTCTTCACTTCTTGCCCTTTATAGACATAAAGCGCTTGACCATCGTAATACGTTGCAAGGTTGAATAATTGCGCAAAACGGCGAAGGATAGCGTCCGGCATCTCATTGCGGACCGTGCCGGTGAAATAGTCGTCCACCTGCGCGCTGACAATGATAGGGACGCCGTAATTCGCGCCAATATCCTGCAAAGTCTCGGCAACCTTTGCGCCGCGCGTGCTAATGAAATAGGGCGGCCCTTTCCATGGGATGCGCGTCTGCGCCCATCCAGTCTGGATCGCCGCGCAGTACAACACCCAGGCGGTGAATATTCCAATTCTTTTCACATTTCCCCTTGTATTCCCAAGAATGGGTCCAAAAACTGCAGCGAGCGGGCGTCAGGCGTAGGAGGTCAGTTTTTGGATGGATTCTAAGCAAATTGCGCTGCCCGAAGCGTATTCCAGCTGCTGCTATGACGCAGCGCTTTAAAACACCGGTTGTATAAAAAACGCATGATGGAAACCATATCATCGAGTGCAGCAAAAATTGCGTCCGGCGTCTGAATGGATTCCGGTTCAAAACGCTTCCAGAACATCCAAAAACGACCGTCGCGCTGCAAACCTAAATCCAGTGCAAAAGCGCTCGAAGCCAACAATAAAGAAAGACGGTGCGCCTGCTGTATTTGCACACGCGGCAGATCGTCTGTCTCACTGCGATGCGCAGAGTCACATGGAAACGCAAGTGCGAATACGATCCCTAATGTGCACTGCTGAACGCGTCCGACGGCGCCGCGGAACAAGAATTCGGCGCGCTGCGCGCCAACCTTTTCAATCCTGAGATAAGGCACCTGCTGCAAATCCAGCGAGAGGTCGTCTGTTTTCATAATATACAAGCGCAACTCGAAATTGTAATAGACTCTTTCGCATTTGAGCGCTTTTAAGCAAATGCAAGAGCCTGAAGACATGACGCGGATCGATTTTCACATCCATGTAGGCATCGACATCCAATGGCTTAATTATGCGTGCCGCCTGGTGCGTAAGGTATACGCCGCCGGCCAGCCGCTGTGCATCATTGCCGATGATCCCCTATTGCGCGCTTTTGATGCGCAACTGTGGGCATTTTCCGCATTGGATTTCATTCCGCATTGCCGCGCGGAGGACGCGCACGCGACGGTGACGCCGGTTATCCTTGCCACACATTGCAGCGCAGCATCCGAGCACCAGATTTTACTTAACCTGGGTTCAGACATACCGCCGGATTTCGCGCGTTTTACACGGTTGCTCGAAGTCGTCGGCAGTGAAGAAGCGCAGCTTTGCGCCGCGCGCGCGCGTTACCGTTTTTACCGGGACCGCGGTTACCCCATTCATACCTATCCAAATTCTGCATGACGCGCGCACTTCGCAATATCGCCATCATCGCGCACGTTGATCATGGCAAAACAACGCTGGTCGATCAAATGCTCCGTCAGTCCGGCGCATTCCGGGAAAATCAGCAGGTTGCCGAACGCGTGATGGATTCCAACGCTTTAGAAAAAGAGCGCGGCATTACGATTCTCGCTAAGAATTGCGCGATTGAATACCTTGGTACGCACATTAATATTGTCGACACGCCCGGCCACGCCGATTTCGGCGGCGAAGTCGAGCGCGTCTTGTCGATGGTCGATGGTGTGCTGCTGCTCGTTGACGCGGTCGAAGGCCCGATGCCGCAAACCCGTTTCGTGACCAAGAAAGCGCTTGCGCAAGGGCTGCAGCCGATCGTGGTCGTCAACAAGATCGACCGGCTCSGCGCGCGCGCCAACTGGGTCGTCAACCAAACGTTTGACCTGTTCGACAAACTGGGCGCGTCCGAGCAACAACTCGATTTTCCGGTCATTTACGCCTCCGGCTTGAACGGTTACGCGGGCCATGATGAATACGTGCGCGTGGGCACGTTACAACCCTTGTTTGAAGCCATCTTGCAATATGTGCCGGTGCGCGCGGCCGATCCAAACGGGCCATTGCAATTGCAGATCGCCGCGTTGGATTACTCCAGTTATGTGGGGCGGATCGGCATCGGCCGGATCGCGCGCGGCGCACTGAGCAAAGGTCAGAGTGTTGCGCTGCGTTTTGGCCCCGACGGCGGGATCCTGCCGCGCAGAGTCAACCAAATTCACCAATTTAAAGGACTGGAGCGCGTCGAAGTCGAGCGTGCGCAGGCAGGCGAGATTGTGCTGGTCAATGGGATTGAAGAAATCGGCATCGGCGCCACCCTGTGCGACTTTTCAAAACCTGAAGCGCTGCCGATGATTGCGATCGACGAACCGACGCTCACGATGAATTTTTGCGTGAACACATCGCCACTCGCTGGCCGTGAAGGTAAATTTGTGACCAGCCGGCAATTGCGCGAGCGGCTGATGCGCGAGCTCAATCACAATGTTGCATTGCGTGTCAAAGACACCGATGATGAAACTGTATTTGAAGTCTGCGGCCGCGGCGAGCTGCATTTGACAATTCTGATCGAAAATATGCGGCGCGAAGGCTATGAATTGGCTGTCTCGCGGCCGCGTGTGGTATTGCGTGAAATGGACGGCATTCAGCATGAACCGTTTGAATTGTTGACCGTCGATATCGAAGACGAACACCAAGGTAGCGTGATGGAAGAAATCGGCCGGCGCAAAGGCGAGTTGCTCGATATGGCGTCAGACGCGCAGGGGCGGACCCGTCTCGAATACCGAATTGCCGCGCGCGGTTTGATCGGGTTGCAAAGCATCTTTCTAACGCTCACGCGCGGCACCGGTTTGATGAGCCATATTTTTGATGCTTATGCGCCCGTCGCGGCACACAGCGGCACCATCGGCGCGCGCCGTAATGGCGTACTGATTTCTCAGGACGACGGCGCCGCAGTTGCGTATGCGCTCTGGAAACTGCAGGAACGCGGCCGGATGTTTGTGCATCCTGGCGATACCCTCTACGAGGGCATGATCATTGGGATTCATAGCCGGGACAACGATCTGGTCGTCAATCCAGTTCGTGAAAAGAAACTGACGAATATCCGCGCGGCCGGCAAAGATGACAACATCGATTTGGTCCCGCCGATTCCACTCTCCCTTGAATACGCGGTTGAATTTGTCGATGATGATGAGCTTGTCGAAGTGACGCCACAGTCGATCCGGGTGCGCAAGCGTTTCCTGAAAGCGCATGAACGTCGCCGTGCAAGCCGCTGAACATGTTCTGAACATATAGAGCGCAATGTCTGATCCTTTCCTTCACTTCAGCCATTTCGGTCTGCATGATGATCTTCTGAAGGCCATTGCCGAGCAGGGTTATGGCGCGCCAACCCCGATTCAGGCGCACGCGATTCCGGCGGCGCTGGCCGGTCGTGACATGATGGGCGCGGCGCAAACCGGCACCGGTAAAACAGCCAGTTTTTCATTGCCGATTCTGCAGCGCCTGTTGCCGCTCGCCAATACCAGCGCTTCGCCCGCGCGGCATCCCGTGCGTGCGCTGATTCTGACGCCAACCCGCGAGTTGGCCGATCAAGTCGCCGCCAATATCCGCGCTTATGCGCAATACACGCTTCTGCGCAGCCTGGCTGTTTTTGGCGGTGTCGATATGAAACCGCAAGCGGCTGAATTACGGCGCGGCGTCGAAATTCTGGTTGCAACGCCCGGCCGTTTGCTTGATCATCTGCAACAAAAAAACGTCCAATTGGGCCAAACCCGCATGCTGGTGCTCGATGAAGCGGACCGGATGCTGGATATGGGTTTTCTGCCCGACTTGCAGAATATTCTGGCGGCGCTGCCGCGCGCGCGGCAAACCCTGCTGTTCTCCGCAACGTTTTCAGATGGAATCCGGGATCTCGCCGCGCACTATTTAAATGATCCGGTCATCATTGAAATCGAGACGCGCAACGCAACTGCAGCCAACGTGCGCCAGATTGTGTACGAGATGAACGAAAGCGATAAACTGGACGCGGTCGTTCAGTTGATTCATTCACGAGCGCTCAAGCAAGTGATTATTTTCTGCAATAGCAAAAGCGGCGCGGGTCGGCTTGCACCGCAACTCGTACATCACGGGGTTCATGCTGCGGCCATTCATGGCGACAAAACGCAGCACGACCGCATGCAAACCCTCAATGCGTTCAAACGGGGGGAAATTGAAGCCTTAGTGGCTACCGACGTCGCCGCGCGCGGATTGGACATCACCGAATTGCCTGCGGTCATTAATTTCGACTTGCCTTTTAACGCGGAAGATTATGTGCATCGCATTGGCCGGACCGGCCGCGCCGGCGCGCAAGGCGATGCGCTCTCACTGTACAGCCCATCCCAACACAAACAATTGGCCAACATCGAAACATTGATTCAGCGCCGTCTCGAACGCGCATCACTGACGCCTGACGCTGATTTTTTTACTCAACCGTATCAATCTTCTCCAAAGGCGCTGAAACACGAGCCCCCCATGGACACGCAGCCCGCGCCCCGTCCAGCGTCAAAATGTCCGCTCGCAGCGCTCCTAGGCGGATTGGCAAAGAAATAGAGGGTCGTGTCTCAAACCTGTAGATATGCATTAAACGGATCATCCGAACTCTATCGATTAGTAAACAACTCAATCACGATATCATGCGGTCTTTCAAGTTTTGAAAAACCCATTGTTTTTCTTGTCAGACGTTTGAGTCGAGTGCGCAAGGTCAAATGTTTTCTTTCAATCTCACTACCCGACCGCTGTTTCTGGGAACACGGGAGCAATTAAAAACAGTGGAAGAATATCGAGTGGAAATGATTTGTAAATCGGATGTGGTCGAGTCAGTCATCGCGGCGTTGAAAGAGATCAATTAAGCCAACATATCGAACGTGCGCGGAATTAAAGAAAGGTATTTTGTGAAGCTCCTTAATTTTGATTTGCGAACATCATCTTCTTTGATATCAGCATATTCATCGAGATTAACAATTTCAAATTCTTCCGGATGCTCGACAATTTCAAATTCTTCTGGATTTTTTTCAATTGGCGCAGGCATGCTGTTATCCTCTGCGCTATGCGCTCGCAATTGATATTGCGTTTTTCCGATTGAATCCTTGGAAACAGTATGGCTATTCTCATTGCAGGATTTTGATTGCATTTCTTCACACGTTGTTTTTAACGTCCCGGATTTTATTCCTTTCCACGCGCTTTTTAATGTTTCAAGTCTACGTTGAATGACATCGAGCTCATTATCAAGATTTTC
>LXRJ01000595.1 GCA_001684025.1 Candidatus Glomeribacter gigasporarum
ACAAGCTGAAACGCGGGAGAAAAAGCTCTAAAAAACGACTGACAAATACAAAAAGCCCGCCGGTTTGAACGCCGAGCGGGCTTCTCTAAATCCTGTGGACGCAATTGTCCCACGCGAATATTATCACTTCAGCTATCACTTTTTGAAAGTTAATTTATCACTTTCGCCGACTTGATTTATCACTTTTTTTAGGAACGCCAGCGGTACAGAGCAAATCCACCGCGTTTCGACGCAGAGGGACGACGCGAAATACAACCCATCATCTCAAGCTCGCGAATAACATTTGCTAATTGCATTCTTATTCGATGCCTTTCTTCTGAAGGGGGCGCATTTCCTGCGACGTATTTCACAATCTCCCGCATCCGGAATGCACGCCCGGGATACGCGCCCATCAAATCGATAATCTCCCGC
>LXRJ01000607.1 GCA_001684025.1 Candidatus Glomeribacter gigasporarum
GTCGATCATCGCCGCCCAGACGCCGCTATGGCGCAGCACGAACTCTTTGTAGAGCACGGCGCTCAAAGTGCTGCCCTCCAAAGCTCGGTTCTGCCTAAAAGCGTCATGCTAGAATTCCTTTAAAGGAGATTTGATCTATGGCGCTTGCTGCCCCGTTTTTTGATACGCATAAATTCGTCCGTAAGCTCAAAGGAGTCGGATTTAATGAGGCGCAGGCAGAAGCCTTAACTGATGCTGTGCGCGAATCACAAGCGTCCGCAGATATTGCGACTAAGCAAGACGTGGCCGGCTTGGAGCAGCGAGTGGATTCCAAGTTCGATCTTCTGCGCCATGAAATCGGCGATTTGCGCCATGAAATCGGCGATCTGCGCAAGGATATGGAAGTGCTGCACAAAGACATCATC
>LXRJ01000614.1 GCA_001684025.1 Candidatus Glomeribacter gigasporarum
TAGTGGACACTATTCTGGCTCTCTAATCTCTGTTTCGATATAAGGTGCTTGGCCGGACGGTTACGATTATTTCGCATTTCCCGCCGCACCGCATTTATGTGGAGCCCTTTGGCGGGGCGGCCTCGGTGCTGATGAAAAAACCGCGCAGTCGCGGGGAGGTCTACAACGATCTGGACGATGAGATCGTGAATGTGATGCGGGTGTTGCAGGATGCCACGCTGCGTGCGCAACTGGCCGAGGTCTTGTCTTTTACGCCCTATGCGCGCGCCGAGTTCAAACGGGCGCGAGAACCAGTCGCCGATGCGGTCGAACGCGCCCGTCGCACTTTGATCCGCGCCCAGATGTCAACGGCGATTTAAAAGTGACACATTTTTTTGGCGACCAGCGATTTAAAACTGATA
>LXRJ01000636.1 GCA_001684025.1 Candidatus Glomeribacter gigasporarum
ACGATCTAGAAAGCGCTCTTATCAACGCGAAAAGTGGGGACTATAAATTTGGTTAGCGCTTATGGGTGCAACCCCTGCCAAGGCAGCCAGCGGCTTGTGAGGACATCGGCCCAGTTCCGGCAAAAAGGCTTCCAGGTGTCAGGCCGTCAGATTTCCCACATGGAGGCGGAGGTTAACAAGGCATGTGTTTCCTGCGCCTCCGTAGTTCTGGGTTGCTTTTCGATGGCTTTTTCAAGGGTGCCAATCTCCTTGTTCAGCCAATGGATATGGGCTTTGAGCGAACGTTTGATAGCCGCATCCGTGCAATATTCCAGATGATTCTTATCTCTGTGAAGGTCCTTGGCCAATTGATCGCGACGCTTGATCAGTCTCCCCAATCCCTCCTGC
>LXRJ01000641.1 GCA_001684025.1 Candidatus Glomeribacter gigasporarum
GTTTGCGGCTTTTATTTCGCCTATTGGTTTTGCTCAATGGGCGGGAGTGCGGCTAATACAAGACCCTTCGGGGGAATACGCCCGCCGTCTACTGTCGGTTTCTAACGCCTGCCCACCCCGTCTAGAAAGCGGGTTCTTAAGTCTCTACAGTAGGAGCAAAGCCATGTCGGCATCCGTCCAAGGTACGCCCGTACCTTCTGTTGTGCACCTTCCGCACAACGTCGAACTTCCCATCATTTTTTATCGTAAGCGTCCGGTCCTAACTCATTGACATGGGGGAGCAAATCTGTATCTTGTTTTTAAAGGGGAAGTGAGTTTGAACGTAAGCGTCCGGTTAAAAGCCTTGTATAAAAGCAGGCTTTAGATCATCAGAATAGGTGTCCAC
>LXRJ01000655.1 GCA_001684025.1 Candidatus Glomeribacter gigasporarum
CGCGGCACTGCTCCACGGCATCATGAACAGTCGTTACGGCATGATTGCCAAACTGCTGAATACCTGCCGAAAAACGATATCCACCTGGATTAAGGAAGCCGGAAGCCGGTTCCCAACTGCCAGAACCTTCCATCCCTGATTTCGAGAACGTGCCTCGCTTGGGGAGTCGGTCGCAGGGATGCCAAGACTTTCAAACGACTGTACAACACGGTCAAACATCAGAAAGCAGGCTATTTCACAGAGGATTGGAAAGTCTGCCGGAAGGGATTACCGAGAAAGCGATATACCGTTGGAAGAGCCCATACCACGTAACCGTCCGGCAAAAAGCCTAGTATAAAAGAAGGGTTTAGATCATCAGAATAGGTGTGCACTAA
>LXRJ01000679.1 GCA_001684025.1 Candidatus Glomeribacter gigasporarum
CCGCGTATGCCGCCCGTGCGTCCACAGGCCGCCTTCGCATTCGGCAGCGATTTTTAAAGTCGGCCAGGCTATGTCAAAACGCCATTTCCGCTTCGGATCAAACCTGAACTCCTCGACCCAACCTTGAATGCCGCGCGCGCAAAGCTGAGCGCTCAATGCGTTCTCTAAATCCGAACGCTTTTTCCCATCTGACCAGTTTTTACTTGTAGCAATGTATCGAACAAGCGTGTCCGAAATACCAAATCGTCTAGCGATGGCTTTCTTTGCTACAGAGGCTTTCAAAAGACCTCTGATTGTTGAAATGCACCGAAAACTGAGCCTGGAAATGCACTGAAAATTGACCCACCCCAAAAGAG
>LXRJ01000692.1 GCA_001684025.1 Candidatus Glomeribacter gigasporarum
AGGCCTTAAAATCTATTTTTCAGACAGCGCACCTCAGAAGCCCACCAGACAAGACAGAGAAAATGGGCCAGAAGGCCAACCCAACACACGGTTAGCACGGATTGGCTGGTGACGTAACACGTCTCTACCGCCCAAGATAATGCGTTGTGACACCAGGTCTACAATGGCCCAACTCCTGCGAGATGGCGTTCCGGGCCGACTGATCAATCTGACGGTCTACAGGTTTCCCGCCTTGCACAGGCGAGAGCGCGCCCGTCTTTTCTCGATAGCGCCGATTAGTGCGTATTTCGGAGAAGATGATCAGTCAAAACGGTTGAAGGTGATCACTGATTCCGGTTAAAGGTG
>LXRJ01000718.1 GCA_001684025.1 Candidatus Glomeribacter gigasporarum
AAGGAGAAATCCGCAGCAACAGATAGGCTTCAGTCTAATACCGCTGAGTCATTCCTTTACTCTAGCCCAGATCGCCTCCGGCAATACCGTCCACGAGTGTGTTCGGCAAGCCTGCGGCCTGCACGGCGCGCGCCAGTTTTTCACGCACACCCGCGCCCGCACCCGATTGAAACGCGCTCAAGAGCTTGTCTTGTTCATCGAGTTTCATCATCAGCCGGTTTCCGGTCACGATCCGCTTGTTCAGTTCCTGTTCATAATTCACGATTGTTGAAATGCACCGAAAACTGAGCCTGGAAATGCACTGAAAATTGACCCACCCCC
>LXRJ01000719.1 GCA_001684025.1 Candidatus Glomeribacter gigasporarum
CCTTCGATGAGGCGGCGTATATTGCTTCTCAGGTGCTAGAAACACCGACAGTAGCGGTCAAGTCGCCCCGTCAGTTTGCGGCTTTTATTTCGCCCATAGGTTTTGCTCAATGGGCGGGCGTGAGGCTAATACAAGACCCGAAAGGGAAATACGCCCGCCGTCTCTTAGCGGTTTGCCCACCCCGTCTAACAAGCGGGTCCTTAAGTCTCGCTAAGAGGAGCAAAGCCATGTCGGCATCCGCCCTAGGTACGCCCGTACCTTCTGTTGTGCACCTTCCGCACAACGTCGAACTTCCCATCATTTTTTATCAAGGTCAGCCC
>LXRJ01000025.1 GCA_001684025.1 Candidatus Glomeribacter gigasporarum
CGTCAAAACCGCCGACTTTTTGATCCAGGCCCAGCACTTGCTGGTCGAGCGCGGTAATTTGAGACGTGTTTCTCTCGGTCTCCTGCTTGATGTTCTGCTGGATTTGATCAAGATAACGTTTGTTGACAGCATCAAAAGCATCTTCTGGATCCGCAAGATTTCTTATCTTTGCAGGTTTCCCCTCCGCACCCAGCATGATCGAGGTCCAGTCTGTATTTTCATATTCAACGGCCTTGAAGCAATATATTACGCAGAACGTTCCGATATCTTGAGCTGGCTTAGATGGCGATAGGGTAAATATTTGCGAGAAAGCAGGAGGTAAAATTTCTTCCAATCTGTATGTTGTTTCCTGAGTGGGTAGAGTAACGCTGATTCCCTCTTTAATTAAAACATTACTGGCATGTAGTGACGTAGAAGTAAGGACTATTCCAACTTGAATAGCGCTTAGAGTCGTCCTTTTCCATTTGAAAAATATGCTTAACATTTTTTTGGTTTTCTAAAAGAAAAATGAATGAATAGGTACGCGTATTTTCCATTTCAATCTTTTTGATCTTTTTTGAAGTTTGGGGACTTTAGAAGTTTACATAATACTTATTATCGCTATATTTAACTCTATAGCCGTCAATATTATGATAGAGATAGAACGGTTGAATATCAGCTAAATAGCTTATTGCTATCGGATAATGCCGCAAGCAAGGCGCAACGCTGTGCGGCGCGTTACTGTAGAAGGCGCATCATTGAGGTGCAGTATGACAACAGAACGGTTCCTGACTGAGCGGATTCCGTCTAGGGAAAGATCAGAAACCACAATAAAACCAGTTGCCACACCGTTTGCATCTGCGCGGATATCGGGCATTTCGCCTTCCGGATGATCCGTGACGCGTTTTTTCAGTCGTTGAATCTGGGCGAACACATCGCCCGCGCTGCGCGCATCGCGCGCGCTACAGTTTCCATATTCATGAATCTGAAATCCATAGAGGCGATTTGCAACTAAGCCTTGGAGGCTGTAACTCACTTGCATGCCATCCGCGTGCTCAACAAACGCAACCGTGCCGCGCACTGCGCTGCCAACCGTTGGTAGAAGCAATGCGTGCGCGCGTTTTTCATATGGTTTAAACAGTGCCGCGCAGCCTGATATGAAACCGCTGCTGAGTATGCTGACGCTACCCAACAACGATATAAAAAAGAAGCGCGGAAATAGACGTTGCTTCATGAATTTCCGTTTATAGGCGGGATACCTCTTTTTTGCGCGGCGGTATTTATTAGGTCGCGCGCTCAACTACAATATCTGGAAATTTCGAGCGCATATCACGCGCCTGTTGGGTAATGCGCACTGACACTTTACGGGCGATGTCCCGGTACAAACGGGCGATCTCACCTTCCGGTTGTGCGGTGACAGGCGGATATCCTGCGTCCATTTGCGCGCGCAACTGCATATCAAGCGGCAAACTGCCGAGAAATTGAACCTCGTATTGCGTACATATCTGTTCACCCCCACCTGCGCCAAAGATCGGCGCTAAATGGCCGCAATGGCTACATATATAGGCCCCCATATTTTCAACGACGCCGAGAATTGGAATACCCACCTTCTTAAACATCCGCAGCCCTTTTTTGGCATCGCGCAATGCGATTTCCTGCGGCGTAGTCACAATCACCGCGCCGGTGACTGGAACGCGCTGCGCAAGCGTGAGCTGGATATCGCCTGTACCCGGGGGCAGATCGATGATGAGGTAGTCCAGCGCATCCCAATTGGTTTGTCTGAGTAATTGATTAAACGCAGACGTGACCATCGGCCCGCGCCAAACAACCGGTTTATCTGCATCGACCAGAAAACCGATGGAGTTGATCTGAAGGCCATATGCGTTCAGCGGTTCCATGGTTTTCCCGTCTTTAGACTCCGGAGGCCCTGTAACACCCAGCATCGCAGGCTGAGAGGGCCCATAAATATCGGCGTCGAGTAGACCAACACGCGCGCCCTCTTCCGCCAACGCCAGCGCAAGGTTCGCCGCAACCGTGCTTTTCCCTACCCCGCCCTTGCCGCTGGCAACCGCGATCATATTTTTTATATTTGGCAACAATTTCATGCCGTTCTGCGCGGCGTGCGCGATGATATCGTGTCTAATATTCACCTGAACCGTTTCGATCTCCGGCAATACAGCAAGCGCTTCAGTAATGCGCGCGCGCCATCCATCAAATTCGCTTTGAGCCGGATAAGGGAGCGCGAAATCGATCAATACATGCCTTCCGTCCACGTGAAGATGGCGGATATTTTTTGCCGAAAGCACATCTTTTCCTGTATACGGATCGACAATTTGTGCAAGGATAGTCTCTAGCTGAGCGCGGTCAATGCTCATAAAGTTTTGTACAAAAATGAGGGCTTAAGAAGCAATGGAATCTTATTGTAGTTACTCAATGGTGCATTTTGAATCAAATGCGCCCCCTTGCCGACCTTTATCCAGCACTTGTTCAATGGCCGCATATTCCAGCATTTAGAATATTTGGTTTTATCGCCCACCTTTCATTTGGTTCACGCATGCCGGATTCAAAAACGTCCTGTTTTGAACTGCGCCACGGTGTTGTCGATGCGCTGGTGCTCATCGTTAAAATGGCCAATGTGGAGGCTTTAAGTCAAGCGCTCAAGCGCCGGTTTGAAGCGACGCCCACTTTTTTTGCGAACGATAGCATAATGATCGATGTGCGCCGTCTTGAAACGGATGCACAGTTACCGATTGACGCAATCGCCGCACTCTTGCGTCAGATGCACATGTGTCCGATTGGCGTCATCGCTACAGATGCGCAGCGCTCATGGGCTGGACAAAGCCGTTTGCCGCTAGTGGAATGGCATGATTTAAACTCCGTAAAGCCGCCGCGCGAACAAACGCAGTCTGATACGCAGCCGTCTAAAGAAGCGCGGCTCCACTCCGCTTCCGGTCTTCGGCCTCCGGCGCAGATGATCGACAAGCCGCTGCGCTCCGGCCAGCGCATCTATGCGCGCGGTGATTTAATTGTCCTTGCGCCGGTGAGCTATGGTGCCGAAATCATTTCGGAGGGCCATATTCATCTTTACGCGCCGTTGCGCGGACGGGCGCTGGCGGGCGTGCGCGGTAACCAAGCGGCGCGCATTTTCTGCGCTTCCCTAGAGGCCGCTGAGTTGATTTCAATTGCCGGTTTTTACCGGACAGGCGAAACTGAGTTGCCCGCGCATTTGCTCGGTCAACCGGCTCAAGTGCGTTTATTTGAAGAGAAGTTAGTGATTGAGGCGCTGAAGTTCGGTGCACTGTAACTTGTTCCATGGATAAACATCGACGATGGCAAAAATTATTGTGGTGACTTCAGGCAAAGGCGGCGTCGGTAAAACGACCACGAGCGCGAGTTTCTCATTCGGGCTTGCGTTGCGCGGCCATAAAACGGCGGTGATTGATTTCGACGTAGGTTTGCGTAATCTGGATCTTGTAATGGGTTGCGAGCGGCGCGTCGTCTACGATTTGATCAACGTGATTCAAGGCGAAGCCAATCTCAACCAAGCGTTGATTAAAGATAAAAAAAGCGACAACCTCTTTATTCTGCCCACCTCGCAAACACGGGATAAAGAGGCGCTCACACAAACGGGGGTTGCAAAAATTATGGACGATCTGCGCGCGATGGGCTTTGAATATATTGTCTGCGATTCACCGGCGGGCATTGAATCGGGCGCTTTAATGGCGATGCATTACGCGGATGAAGCGATCATCGTGACGAATCCGGAAGTCTCCTCGGTGCGCGATTCGGACCGCATTCTCGGTATTTTGTCTTCAAAGACAAAACGCGCGATTGAAGGCCGGGAATCGGTCAAAGAGCACTTGCTCATCACCCGTTACGATCCCAAGCGCGTCAATAATGGCGAAATGCTTTCACTTTATGATATTCATGAAATCTTGCGGATTGAACCGATTGGCGTTGTACCTGAATCGGAAGCCGTGCTGCAGGCTTCGAATCAGGGATTGCCGGCGATTCATCTGGCAGGCACCGAAGTGGCCGAAGCCTATCAAGATGTGGTGGCGCGTTTTCTGGGCGAGGAAAAACCACTGCGTTTTACCGAGTACCGGCAGCCGGGCTGGCTGCAGCGTCTGTTTGGCAAGTCATAAGGAGGCAGAGTGTCGATGCTTTCTTTTTTTCTGCGTCAGAAAAAAAAATCCGCGGCCGTTGCCAAAGAACGCCTGCGTTTAATTATTGCGCATGAGCGCACCGATCCGGCGCGCTCTGACTATTTACCCGCCTTGCAGCGTGAACTGCTCGCCGTCATTTCAAAATACGTCAATGTGACCGATGAAGAGATCAAGGTCCACCTTGAACGTCAAGAAAATATCGAAGTACTGGAAGTCAAAATTGAAATTCCTCAAACCTAAAGCCTTTTTCAGCGGCTTGCATGGCGTCGCTTCGCCGCGCAGTGTATTTGAAAAATGCGCTAAAACCGCGCCGGCGCCTCAATCCGAACGCGCGCGCCCTACTCCGGCAAACCCCGCGCTGCCGACTTGGCGCGCGCGGCTTAAAAGCAGTCTGAGCAAAACGAACCGCGCGCTGATTCATTTATTCTCAAGTGCGAAAATGGATGAATCTCTATTTGAAGCGCTTGAAGATGCACTGTTAATGGCGGATGCCGGCGTCGCTGCGAGCGATTTTCTGCTCCAGGCGCTGCGCCGGAAAGTGCGCGCCGAGCATATCGGCGATGGGGAAGCAGCGCGGGCTGCATTGCGCGCGTTGCTTGCCGAACTGTTGCAGCCGCTGGAGCGTCCATTCGCGTTTGATGCCCCGCCGCCGCGCACGATATTGATGACCGGCGTCAACGGTACCGGTAAAACCACCAGCATTGGCAAACTCGCGCATTATATTCAGCGCCAAGGTCAATCGGTGTTGCTCGCGGCGGGCGATACCTTCCGTGCGGCCGCGCGCGAACAATTAATCCGCTGGGGGGAGCGCAATCAGGTCAATGTGATTGCGCAGCAAGACGGCGATCCAGCCGCGATTATTTTCGACGCCGTTGCGGCCGCGCGTGCGCGCGGGATCGATGTGCTAATCGCCGATACCGCTGGACGATTACCGACCCAATCGCCTTTAATGGAAGAACTCAAGAAGATTAAACGGGTGATGGCTAAAGCATTGATCAGCGCGCCGCATGAAGTCTTATTAGTCATTGATGCGAATACCGGCCAGAACGCGCTCGCTCAAGTTAAAGCCTTTGACGCCGCGCTTGGCGTAACGGGGTTGATCGTGACCAAGCTGGACGGCGCCGCCAAAGGCGGCGTCCTCGCCGCGATTGCACGCGAGCACCCTATTCCAGTGGCCTTTATCGGCACCGGCGAGCAAATAGATGACTTACAACCGTTCTGCGCAAAAGCCTACGCTCAGGCGCTGCTGGCTTAGGGTATTGTTTATGCTGATGCAGGGCGCATCAAAGATGATCTGATTCGCGGCATTTCAGGCATTGGCAAGCCCACGAGTGCAACTCTTTTACACGGTTGCTCGACAAATTATGGTTTTGGCAAATACTGCAGTGGATCAACCGGCTTACCTTGTTTACGCACTTCAAAATGCAGCATGACGCGATTAGCATCGCTATCGCCCATCTCTGCGATGCGCTGGCCTTGCGTGACGGTTTCGTTTTCTTTCACAAGCAGCGCGCGGTTATGCGCATAGGCAGTTAGAAAAGTAGCGTTGTGCTTCACGATGACAAGATGACCGTAGCCGCGCAATCCATTGCCCGCATAGACCACTCGACCCGCGGCCGCCGCCTGAATGGGCGCGCCGGCTGCGCCGCCAATATTGATTCCTTTATTTCTCGCTTGATCAAAAGTCTCCAGAATCGGGCCGCGCACCGGCCATGCAAGTGCGATTCCGGCTGAAGCGGCAGGCACGCCTGCGCCGGCCGCCTTTGAGCTGGCATTCTCTGGGCCTGATAAGGTCAACGGTGTCCCAGGTATCGCAGATACGCCGCCTGCCGGTTGAACCTGAGTCACGGCGCGTTCCGCAGCCGTTATATTCGTTCCCGCCGATACATTTGCTTCGCCCGCTGGCGGCACAATGCGCAGCAGCTGATTGACTTCAATTTGATCAGGATTTTGCAAATGGTTCCAGCGCGCCACATCGCGGTAATGCTGACCATGTTCCAACGCAATTCGATACAGGGTATCGCCTGCCCGCACCCGATAATAGCCCGCCGGTGCTGGCTTAAAGGCAGGCTGACTGATCAATGCGCTTGATGAGCGAGAACGGTCTACCACCGGCGCTTTAGAGAGCCGTGTCGAGCACGCGCCAAGCGCAACGGGTAGCACGATGCAAAAAATGCGTTGAATATTCATCCTTTTCTATATCACTCCAGATTTCAAAGGAACAAAGAAAACTCGGTCAAGCCTTGATTCGCGCCACTGTCTTGCTGCGATACGCTCAATCAGCATTAATACTTGTTCTTCTCCGCCAACGGGCGCGATCAAACGCCCGCCGATATCGAGTTGATCCAGCAACGCATCTGGAATTCTCATTCCTGCAGCCGCAATGATAATGGCATCAAAAGGCGCCGCTGCCGCCAAGCCCAGACGGCCATCGCCGTAGTGCAATCTCAGATTCAATAGTCGTAATGCATTTTCAACGCGCGCAACGCGGCGCAAATTGCTTTTCGCGTGTTCATGCAGTGTTTTGACACGCTCAACCGAATACACCTCACCCGCCAGTTGGCTTAACACCGCCGCCTGATAACCGCAACCGGTACCGACTTCAAGCGCTCTACGTAAGCTGCGCCCTGACATCGCCCATTCAATCATCCGCGCCACGACAAAGGGCTTGGAAATCGTTTGATGATAACCAATCGGCAGCGCAGCTTCCTGGTACGCGCGCGCTGCTAATCCGGCATCGACGAAAAGATGCCGCGGCACAATCCTCATCGCTTCTAATACGCGCGCATCACGCACCCCATCGGCCTTCAAACGCTCGACCATGCGCGCGCGCACGCGCGCGGAGGCCAATGCAGCATTTGAATTTGCGCCTGAATTCCCGTGCAATTCCAGTATACGTTTTGCTTGTTCGTGATGCACGCCCAGTTTATGCACAATATGGCTCTATCTATCGAAATGCTGCGCGCGCATACGGATCAAAGAGCCATGAGGGCGGTACGCGTCCACTCGCACACCGTTGTAAGCATCGCGCTATGCGTCAGGTCAAGCTGTAGCGGCGTAATCGACACTTCTCCGCGTTCAACCGCGTGAAAATCCGTCCCCTCGCTTCGATCACGGACATCGCCTGATGCGCCAATCCAATAAATGGCTTCGCCGCGAGGATTTATCTGAGGAATCACCGGCTGCGACGGATGACGTTTGCCCAGACGAGTCACTTGCCAGTGGCCCATTTCATGGTAAGGCCGGTTGGGTATATTGACATTGAGCAAGAAGGGCGCGGGCAGCGGTGTTTTAAGGTAATGCGCGATAATATCGGCCGCCGTGCGCGCCGCCGCATCCAGATGCGCCCAACCTTTATCGACCAGCGAGAATGCGAACGACGGCACGCCAAACATAAAGCCTTCCGTCGCTGCCGCAACCGTGCCTGAATAGAGCGTATCCTCCCCCATATTCTGCCCATCGTTGATGCCAGAAATCACTAAATCAGGTTGAATATCGAGCGCGCCGGTTAATGCAATATGCACGCAATCGGTTGGCGTGCCGTTTAGATAGCGGAAACCGTTTGCAGCCGTCCAGATGGAAAGCGGGCGCGATAAGGTCAGCGAGTTGGACGCGCCGCTGCAATTGCGCTCTGGAGCAAAGACCATGACTTCACCCAAAGGCTGTAAGAGTTGATAGAGCGCAGCCAGACCAGGCGCAAGATAGCCATCGTCATTACTTAATAGAATTCGCATACCCTATTTTTTCAATACTAGATCGCCCGGCAGCGACTCAATATACGCAGCGAGATCATGTAAGTCCCGTTGTGAAAAACTCTGCATTTGCGCGGCCATAATCGGATTTTTACGGCCAATGATCGAGTTGCCGCCGTTTTGATAGGCGCGCATCGCGGCATACAGATAATCTGCGTGTTGACCCGCGAGTTTCGGATAGTCGGCACTCACCGGTGTTTTTAAATCCTTGCCGTGACAGGCGGCACAGGTACTGCGCTCAACCAGCGCCCGGCCGCGGGCGAGATCAGCGGCATGGCTAAACGGACTGATAAAAAGCACGCCCAGCGCTGCGAAAGCGCATACAAATGAATCGATACGCATGAGGATCATTTATCAAGATTATTTCGGCTCGAAGGCGTTTGCGCGGCGTAATACGCGGCAATATCCGCGATATCTTGATCGCTGAGCGAAGCGGCCATCGCGCGCATCGTGGCATATTTACGATTTCCCCGCTTGTAATCGCGCAGCGCAATTTCAATATAGCGTGCATTCTGCCCGCCCAGCATCGGCACTCGATAGACTGCTGGAAAGGCGGTACGGTAGCCTTCAATACCGTGGCATCCGATACACATGGCGACCTTAGCCGCGCCCGCCTGCGCATTACCCGCCACATCTGCCGGATTATCCGCATGCGCGGTAAGAAATGATAATGATGCGGATATCCAAATCAGTCCTGGCGCGCGGGCGCAGATTCTCTTCATATGATTGAATGGCGCAAAGCCTTTACCTCTATCCCAATTAAAAAAATCAAGCGTATTTTAAATGGGAATCTCGCGCCACCGCTCCAGCTTCTGCTCAAACGAGCGGGCTGCATGCGCCGGGCTAGACGATGGCAGAATCAAGGTTTGATACCCTGCCGCACGCAGCATGGGTTCGAGCCGTCCGGCAGCGGCGCCATTAAAACAGATTTTCCCAAGTCCGGGCGCACGTTGCCGTAACGTATCCAGTCCATTGAGCGCCGCATTGCGGATCGCCGCGTCAAGACTGCCTTGCCGCTCGCACGCGGCCACCACGTCCCAAAGTCCAATCCGGTGCGCCCGCATACGCTCAAGGCGCGCGGCGTACTCCAGCTGCGCCAGTGGTTCGTTCAGCACAGCGCCCAGCAGCCGCCAAAATTGATTGCGCGGATGCGCATAATACTGCCCCGCCGCAAGCGACGCTTCACTTGGGAAACTGCCTAAAATCAGCACCCGTGAATCGGGGGCGATTACCGGCGCAAAGCCGCGCAATCTCTCCATATTATTTTCCGCCATGCGCAGCCAAATGCGCCCACAGCGCAGTCAGAAAACATTCCGTCGCCAACAGCGGCGCGCCGCGACGTATAAAAACCGACCGCCGCGCAACCATCATACGCGCCTTATAGCACTGCCTCGATAAGCCTGTGCACTGCCTTATGAATCGCCCAAGCCGTCCATCCAGGTCTACGCGCTGGCTTATAAAAGCTGAGCGCTGAACATCCGCTTTGTACACCACATCCGCTAAGGGACGAACGCCCAAATACCGAATTGCACGCCAAGCGCCATGACTCGCGGCCAGCGGCGTGACGCAGCGCGTTGCTACATAGGGGATTCCATCTACACGTAACAATACCTCACGCGCCCACACGCGCAAACGCGTACGCATTCCCAAGCACACCGCCTCATCAGGCCAGGCAAAATCAGCGGCTTCGCGCAACACGCACACGCCGACGCAACCCAGCCTGCGCAAATGCCGCGTTAATGCGCCCGCTCGGGTCAACCAGTCTTTTTGATCGATATAAAAAGAAGGCCGCGGCGCGCGCCTCCACAATACATCCGTTCGCAAATATGGGATTCCTGTCTGATGATGCATTCGGGATGCGTCGCTCTTAAGCCGCCCACATGAAATAATTCATAATTTTTCTTTCGAAAAGCCGTTGTGATTGGCGAGCGTAATTAAGGACTTATGAATATCTTTAAATTCATATCTGGAATTAAATACAGGTCCTTTGCGTTCTCGCATACTCAGGATAAAACCTTAAAAAGCGCTGTTTGAATTGATATAAATCCATGGGAAGACCAGACTGGCGTAGACATTCTCTGCTGTTTACTCATTCTGCAAGGATAAAAATATACTAAATAATTTATAATCATTTCAGGCGTTAGCGGTGAAAAAGTAATCGTGAACGCATTCACAAAATCTGATACAGCCCGCAAAAATCAGTACTTCCGTTTAGAAAATTGGAATTCTGAATTAACAATATGGAGAAATGTTTATGGCGACTGCCCAAGAGAAAGCTGAATTTTCAGCGCGTTTGCATCTTGCATTAAGAAAAAGTGCTCATCTTGTCAAAGGAGCAACAGATTTAGCCTATCTTTTTAATTCTCAGAATTCAGCAAACTCTAACATGATGATCTCAATGCAGACCGCCCATAAATGGTTAAACGGCCGCGCGATTCCACACACCGATAAAATTAAAGCCCTCGCCAAATGGTTAGGGGTATCCGAACATTGGCTCTATTACGGCCCGCCTCCGGCGGAGTCATCCGTGCAAAATACCGGGAAATCGCCGCTTCCATCGGAGACGCTTTTGTTAGTTCAAAAGATTGAGATGTTGCCCGAACATAAGCGCCACTTCGTCAAAGAGTTAGTGCGTTATCTGGCAGAATAATTTTTAAGTATTTTTTTTGATCGATGCGCTGAGCGTCCTCATGGCACGTGCGGTTGCGCCGCGATGTTGCGCCGCAAATGCCAGCGCTGCCGCCCCCATCGCTGTCCGGCGCGGCGTATCCGTCAATAGCGCGCGTACCGCTTCAGCCAGCGCCTCAGGATTGGCAACGCGTAACGCAGCGCCTGCAGAAATCGCATCCCTACTGATCTGTTCAAAGTTGAAGGTATGCGGGCCAATCAATACCGGCACACCCAGCGCGCAGGCTTCGATTAAATTCTGTCCGCCGAACGGCAGCAGACTGCCGCCGATGAACGCGCAATCCGCTGCGGCGTAATACGCGCCCAATTCACCCATCGAATCACCTAATAAAACTTGCACCTCCGCCGCGAGCGGCGGCGGTGTAAAACATTTTCTGACCCCGTTGTTGCAATACAGTGGAGCCGGTACCGGGCTGCTTCTATCGCACAGCGATGAAGCCTGCTCCGCCTGTGCCGGCGCCCATACCGTGCGTCGCACGGCGCGCCACCCTTCACGCGCGAGCAGCGCCGCCACCTCGTCGAAGCGCTGCGGATGACGCGGTATCAGAATCAGCAAAGCCGAAGGCACGCCGCATTGCCTGAACGCCTCCAGCACGCGCATTTCTTCACCCGCGCGCGTACTGGCCGCGACCCAAACCGGACGTTCCCCGAACGCCGCGCGCCACGCGTACCCGCGCGCAATCAGCGCAGCGGGCGTTTTCATATCGAATTTTAGATTTCCGTTCGCCACCGCGTTAATTGCCCCCAGCGCGCGCAACCGTTGCGCATCTGCTTCGCTTTGCGCGAGCACGCAGGCAAAGCGGCCAAACAACGCATGCGCCGCGCGCGGGTTGAATTTCAGCACGCGATGGTAAGCGCGATATGAACGTTCCGACATCCGCGCATTCACCAGTGCGAGCGACACATCCAGTCGCACACACACGTCGATCAACGTCGGCCATATTTCCGTATCGACCATCACGCCCAGCGCAGGCCGGTAACGTGACAAGAAACGCCGGACGGCGAATGGCATGTCATAAGGCAGATAACAGCGCAGCACGCGCGCGCCGAAGAGCGCCTCCCCCATTGCGCGGCCGCTCGGCGTCATATGCGTGATCAGGATGCGGGCATGCGGATGAGCGGCCAGCCAGGCGTCCACAAGCGGCTGCGCCGCGCGCGTCTCGCCGACTGAAACCGCGTGCACCCATAACAGTGGCGCTGGATCGTCCAAAGGGCGACCCAGCGCATCGCCAAAGCGTTCGCCGATATGGCGCGCATAGTCTTTGTGATGCCGCGCACGCCAGAGCAAACGCACGACCGCCGCTGGCGCAGCCAGCCACCATAAGACGCGATAGAAGAAATACAACAGCACCTTAAACCCTTAAGCCAACGCGCAACCTATGACCGCCCGACCCTGCATCACGACCTTGCAGCCGTTGATGAAATGATTTCTACAAAATGCCTAAATGGGTGAGCGCCTCTTCCACTTCAACTGGCACCGGCATCCGGCTTGCACCGCCCAAATGGACAATTCTCGGCGACCAGTATGCGCCGGTTCGCCAGACGGTATCGAAGTTATACAGTTCAATGGTTGGCCGTTGCAGCGCCGCAGCGATATGAGTGAGCCCCGTATCCACGCCCACCACGGCCGCCGCGCCATTCAGGAGTCCAACCACTTCTGGCAGCGACAAACGCGGCGGTGTTTGCGCAGGGATGCGGTCCGCAGAGGCAATGCCGACGGCGATCCGCTCACTCGCTGCCCGTTCGCACGCATTGCCCCACGGCAATACAGACGCAATTCCGCGTTGCGCCAATGTGCGGCCCAGCGCAATCCAATCCGGCTCAGGCCATTGTTTATCCAGACGCGAGGTCGCATGCAGCAATACCGCATAAGTCGCAGGCGAATTGAACTGCGACTGCGCGAGCGCGTGTGCAGCGGCGCGCGTATCGAGTCCGAAGTCGATGGTATCCGAGGGTGAAATCGCGCTCCCAAAACCCAGCGCCGCCGCGACCAATTGACGCGCACGCTCGACCACATGGGTGCGCGGCGCAATCTGGATCCGCCGGTCATAAAAGAAACGCACCGGCCATTCATATCCCGAGCCTTCGGTGCGGTTTGCTAAACCGCTTAATACGCCTGTTCCGGCGCGGCGCGCATGACGCGCAATCCAGGCGGTTTTCAGCAATCCTTGGCAATCGATCACCGCGTCATACGCTTCAGCGGCCAAGGTTCGCCGCAGCGCGCGGATCTCGCGCCAGACCGATCTGCACAGCAGATGTGTGCGCCAGCGACGCAGCGCAAAAGGAATCACGCGGCGCACGCCGGCCACCAAACGCACCAGATCGGCAAAACCTTCTTCGACCAGCCAGTCGATCTGCGCATCCGGTGCATGACGCCGGATATCCGCCATCACCGGCAGGGTATGGGCCACATCGCCGAGCGAGGAGACTTTGACGATTAATATCTTTGGCACGATCTTTAAAACGGTAGCTGCGCATCCGCCTTGAGCGCTCGAATCGCGCGGCGGAAATCGTGTTGAATGCGCGCCAGCGCCTCTGGATCGTCTGCCTCAAATCGAAACACAATCGTCGGCGTGGTATTGGACGCGCGCGCTAGACCAAAACCATCTGGATATTCGGCGCGCAGGCCATCGATCATAAAGACTTCATCCGCGCGGTTGAAATGCGCCTGCTGTTGCAGGCGTTCGATGACGGCAAAGTGTTCTCCTTCATTTAACTTCCAATGCAATTCAGGCGTTGCCAACGCATCCGGCAGGGCGTGAAGCGCCGCGTTTGGGTCATTGGCGCGGCAAACGATTTCAAGCAGCCGCGCGGCCGCGTACAAGCCATCGTCGAAGCCGTACCAGCGGTCTTTAAAGAAGAGATGGCCGCTCATCTCGCCCGCGAGCGGCGCGCCCGTCTCGCGCAGTTTCGCCTTGATCAGCGAATGTCCGGTTTTCCACATCAGC
This sequence comes from Candidatus Glomeribacter gigasporarum, assembly GCA_001684025.1. Lineage (GTDB taxonomy): Bacteria > Pseudomonadota > Gammaproteobacteria > Burkholderiales > Burkholderiaceae > Glomeribacter > Glomeribacter gigasporarum_A. Next base: position 13,534 of record LXRJ01000025.1, read on the forward strand.
GGAACGCCGCCATGCGCCCGAATCCACGGCGCAAGCGCGCGCGTGCATTTAACGTCGTAGACAACCGGCGCGCCAGGATAGCGCTTCAAGACATCCTGCACAAATAGCATCAGTTGACGATCCGGCGCGATGATGCGCCCGTCTTTGGCGACCACGCCGAGCCGGTCGCCATCGCCATCAAATGCGAAGCCGAGCCGCGCATCGCCGCCGGCCAACGCTTGCATCACATCCCGCAGATTTTCAGGCTGCGCCGGATCAGGATGATGGTTCGGAAAACGGCCATCGACTTCGCAAAACAGCGCGTGCACCTCACACCCGAGCGCCCGGAACAAACGCGGCGCAATGGCGCCGGCAATGCCGTTACCGCAATCCACGGCCAGTTTAAGCGGACGCGCAAGCTGGATATCACGCCTAATCCGCTCGATGTACGCATCGGCAATGTCATGCCGCACATAATTGCCCTGCCCGCTACTGAACTCTTTATGCTCAATCCGCGCGCGCACCGCCTGAATCTGTTCGCCGTACATGGCCGCGCTGCGCAGCACCATTTTGAAGCCATTGTATTCAGGCGGATTGTGGCTGSCGGTGRCGACGATGCAAGAATCGACGCGGCGGCCCGCAAGCGGCTCATGCGTTGCAAAATAAGCCACCGGGGTCGGAATTTGGTCCAGGTCAAACACGTCAACGCCCGCCGCGCGGATGCCCTCGGTCAGCGCGCCCGCCAACTCCGGCCCCGATAGACGGCCATCACGCCCCAATGCAACCGCATCGCCGCCGCGCGCGCGCACTTCGCTGCCAAACGCGCAGCCAATCTGTTTTGCGGTATCCGCGTCCAGCGTGCGGCCTACAATGCCGCGAATGTCATAAGCTTTAAAAATAGAGGGGGAAATCATGCGCAGAAATAGTAGCAGAAGCGACTATAGTTCCATTTTTTCACAGTTTTTGGACGGGTTCTAAGGATCGAATTAGAGGCATCGGGATGTATAAAGTCAGCGTTCAAAATCTATCTAAACGCTACGGGATGCATGAAGTACTCAAATCCGTCTCCTTCAATGCGCGCGCAGGCGATGTGATCAGCCTCATTGGCTCAAGCGGCTCCGGAAAAAGCACTTTGCTGCGCTGCATTAATTTTCTCGAACTGCCAAGCAGCGGACACATCATCATCGACGGTCAGGAGGTGCGCACCGTTGCCGACAAACAGGGCAATTTGCACGTTGCGCGTCCCAAGCAACTCCAGAAAATACGCGTCAAACTCTCGATGGTGTTCCAGCATTTCAACCTATGGTCGCATATGACCGTGCTGGAAAATGTGATCGAAGCGCCCCGTTATGTGTTAAAACTCTCGCGCGCGCAAGCGGAAGAACGCGCGCGGCATTATCTGGACAAAGTCGGATTGCCGCCCAAGTTTGAGCATCAGTATCCAGCATTCCTATCGGGCGGACAACAGCAGCGCGTTGCGATTGCGCGGGCGCTGGCGATGCATCCCGAAGTGATGCTCTTCGACGAGCCGACCTCAGCGCTTGATCCGCAATTAGTGGGCGAAGTGATGAAAGTGATGCGAATGCTTGCCGAAGAAGGGCGCACCATGATTGTCGTGACCCATGAGATGGGCTTCGCGCGTCATGTTTCGACGCAAGTTATCTTTCTGCATCAAGGCTGCGTCGAAGAAGCGGGCGCGCCAAGCGAAGTGTTGACCGCGCCGCAGAGCGCGCATCTGAGGCAATTTCTTTCAGGCAGTTTAAAGTGAAGACAACATGGGGAAATCATATGGGCGCGACTCACCTCTCACGCACAACCTTCGATGAAGTCATGGCGCCGGTTTATGCCCCCTCCTCTATCGTTCCGCACAAGGCGCTCGCCTCTCGCATTTGGGATACGCAAGGACGGGCATACATCGATCTGGGCGGCGGGATTGCAGTAACTGCGCTCGGACATTCTCATCCTGAACTGTTGCGCGCGCTCCATGCGCAGGCGGACAAAGTGTGGCATGTCAGCAATGGTTTTACGAATGAGCCGGTCTTGCGTCTGGCGCATAAGCTGGTCGACGCGACCTTTGCGGACAAAGTATTTTTTGCCAATTCCGGCGCTGAAGCGAACGAAGCCGCGCTTAAGCTCGCGCGCCGCGCCGCGTATGATCGATTCGGCGCCGACAAATACGAAATCATTTCGTTCAATCAATCCTTTCACGGTCGAACTCTTTTTACCGTCTCGGTGGGCGGCCAGCCCAAATATACGCAAGGCTTCGGCCCGCTGCCTGGCGGTATTCGCCATATCCCGTATAACGATATCGAAGCCGCGCGGCGCGCGATTTCAGCGCGCACCTGCGCGGTAATGGTCGAACCGGTGCAGGGCGAAGGCGGCGTGATTCCGGCGCAGCGCGAATTTCTGCACGCGCTGCGCGCCGCATGCCATCAGCATCATGCGCTCTTGATTTTCGATGAAGTGCAAACCGGCGTCGGACGCTGCGGCGCCCTGTACGCATATATGGAATACGGCGTCACGCCCGATATTCTGACCAGCGCCAAAGCGCTTGGGAACGGTTTTCCAATCGGCGCGATGCTGACGACCGCCGATATTGCACAGCATTTTCCGGTCGGCGCGCATGGCTCTACCTACGGCGGTAATCCGCTTGGCGCAGCGGTGGCTGGAAAGGTGGTTGATCTAGTCAACACTCCGGCCTTATTTGCAGACGTTAAACGTAAACACACCCGCTTTGTTGAAGGCTTGCAACAGATCGGCGCGCGCTATAGTCTCTTCAAAGAAGTGCGCGGCATGGGCCTGTTGATCGGCGCGCAAATGGCGCAGGCGTTCAAGGGCCGCGCTCAAGAACTGATCACGCTGGGGGAGCAAAATGGCGTGCTCGCGCTGGTTGCGGGGCCGGATGTCGTGCGCCTTGCGCCTTCGCTCTTGATTCCAGACACGGATATCGGCGAAGGTCTGGCGCGTCTCGATGCCGCGGCGGCCGCGCTTGCGCGTACAGGCACCCCGTCGTCTGTTCAAGCCCACTGATCTCCACATGTTTGTGGTCCGCACGATTCGACCCGCCGATCTCGGCGCGCTCTTCGCCCTCGCGCAGCAGGCGGGATGCGGAATGACGAACCTAAAGCCGAACCGTACGCTGCTTGCGCAGCGCCTCGAGCGCATCCAGCGCACGCTGAAAGACGCCGCGCCGCTGGCTGAGCAGGGCTATTTATTCGTGATGGAAGACACGCGATCGGAACGGGTGGTCGGCGTATGCGGCATCGAAACGGCGATTGGCTTAACGCAGATGTTTTACAACTACCGGCTCTGCACGGCGATCCACGCCAGCCGCGCGCTGGATGTGTGGAAAAAATGACGGTCCTCAATGTCTCGCACGAGTTAACTGGTTGCGCAGAGTTTTGTTCGCTCTTTCTAGAACCCGCGGCGCGCGTGAGCAGCAATGGCGCATTGCTTTCAAAGGCGCGGTTTTTGTTTCTCGCGCAATTTCCGGCGCGCTTTCCGGCGCGCGTCTGCGCAGAACTGCGCGGTTATTTTGACGCGCATGGCGTCTCGCCGTTCTGAAGCGGGCTGGGCGCACATTTCTATCAAATCAGTTTTGATCAAGCCGATGCGCTGAGCGCGCATCAAAAAGCATTCATCGCCGAATTAATGCCGCGCGCGCCTTTGTACGTTGATCTGTTACCCACCGATGCGCAGGCGGCGATCGGCCAGACGCATCCGGATACACAGCCGGCGCGTAAATTGCTCGGATCTGAAGGAATGCGCTTTGAAAACCATATCGGTATTTTCGACGGCGGACCGGTACTGGAAGCCTATATTGATTCAACGCGCACCGTGCACGAGAGTGCGCTTGTGCGCGTTGAAATTGACCCGCACGCGCCAGACGGCGGCATCCGGCATCTGGTCTCGAATACGGCGCTGAACGATTTCCGCGCAATTCTGATCACGCGCGCCGCGCGAGGGCCAATTGCCGCTGAGCGAACCTGAAGCGCGCGCGATCAATTTAGGGTCGGGAGAAATGGCGCGGATCGTGCCTCTTTATACACCGGGAGCGCATACAAATGACAGGGAAAAATCATAAAGGCCAATGCTTGATCAACGGCCGATGGGTCAATGGCGGCGGCGTTGAATTCACCTCCATCGAACCGGCGCGCGGCGCCGAAGTCTGGCGCGGCCGCGCTGCGGCGGCGGCGGACGTTAACGCGGCCGTCGTTGCTGCGCGCAACGCGCATCCAGCCTGGGCGCGCACGTCGCTTGATCAACGCATTGCAGTGGTGCAGCGTTTTAAAGCGCTCGTCACACAACATCACTTTTTTTAAACGAACGCTGTCGGATCAGCCATATTCAGTTGACCGAATCCGAGCTTGGGGATTCAGGAGTATCACACCTGCTGATCATCCGGCACGCAGGGCCGCTGTCCAGCATCGCGACACTTCAAAACGGGCGCAAGCAACCCCTGTATTATCGCCCCGCTGTTGTTTTCGCCACAGGAAGCGATCATTGAAGTATTTGCATCTAGTAAATTCAATTCTTGTGTAATATCGATCACATCTACTCAGCAGAATCGGTGGGTGCTTTCCATTTAATGTTGCAGCCGATACTGGGTTTTTGAATGGGATTTATGGGTTTGCCTTGCAATAGATCGTCTAAAGCGGCTCGAATATCCTGGCCGTTCGGCTCAATCGCATGGCCGGGTCGGACATCGTCCAGTTGCCCCCGATACACACAACGTAATACTGCATCAAAAATATAAAAGTCGGGCGTGCAAGCGGCTTGATAGGCTTTGGCCATTGCTTGGCTCTCGTCATACAGATACGGAAAAGGATAGCCCCCTCTTTGCGCGACTTCGGCCATTTTGTTTGGTGCATCTTCTGGATAGTGCTGGGCATCGTTCGAGCTGATCGCAATAAATGCAATTCCTTTAGGCTGGTAATCTCGCGCGAGCCGCACCAGTTCCTGTTGGACGTGTTTCACGTAAGGGCAGTGATTACAAATAAACATGATCACCGTCGCGATCGGTGAGCGTAGATTTTTGAGCGCCAGCCGTTTTCCGCTCACGGTATCCAACAACTCAAAGTCCGGCGCGACCGTTCCCAACGGCAGCATCCTGGAGGGGGTTAAAGCCATATTACATACTCCATGAAGGGTTAAATCCCGCTTACGGGACCCCCTTATTTTGTTGATAACCAAGCTACATGCACCGTCCTGATGCATGGCTGTGTTCTTAAACGTGTTTGTCCTTCAAACCATTCATAGGATTCTTGCTTCGAGCATGGCCATTGAGCACGCGCCTTCTGTGCGCATTCCTCAGCACGTTTTAGCTGAACGCTGGGGCGTTTCAACCAAAACGCTGGAACGCTGGAACGCTGGCGCATCGAAGGCATCGGTCCAGTGTATATCCGGTTGCCCGGCCGGGTCGTCTATCGACTGGAAGACATCGAAGCGTTCGAATGCAGCGCGCTTCGGCGCAGCACGTCCGAGCGCGTTCACACGGGAGACGCGCAATAAACAAAGACAGACAAAATCGATGCTAAACTGATTCAGGAATGCGGCGCAGCGATGAAAATTCAAGGGGACGAGCATCTTCTGTCGAAAGAGCAGGAGGGATTGGGGAGACTGATCAAGCGTCGCGATCAATTGGCCAAGGACCTTCACAGAGATAAAAATCATCTGGAGCATTGCACGGATGCGGCTATCAAATGTTCGCTCAAGGCCCATATCCGTTGGCTGGACAAGGAGATTGGCAGCATTGAAACAGCCATCGAAAAGCAACCCAGAACCGCAGAGATGCAGAAAACGCATGTCTTGTTAACCTCTGTCCCCGGTGTGGGAAATCTGACGGCCTGGCATCTGGAAGCCTTTTTGCCGGAGCTGGGCCGATGCCCTCATAAATCGCTGGCAGCCCTGGTAGGGGCCGCGCCCTTCAATCACGACAGCGGTAAACACAAGGGCAAGCGTTTTATCGAGGGTGGCCGGCCGCTCGTGCGGCGAGCGCTCTACATGGCCACTTTGTCGGCTGCGCGTTGCAATAAGGATATGAAGGCGTTTTATGAACGGCTAAGGGCTGCTGGAAACCCGGTGAAAGCCGCTTTGATCGCTGTGCTGCGTAAGCTGCTTTCTATCCTCAACAGTATCCTGCAGCGCAGGTCTCCTTGGCAGGAAAATTGGGCGCACAACACTTGACAGTCAACACAGATGCTTATCGACGATAGTGGCGGGGAGAGTTCTTTTGAAGTCTGTCTCTCCAAGGAAGAGCCTGTCCGAAATTTTGTGTGATCGAGGTTAGCTATAAAACTTATTTCATCGCATGGGTGAAACGCGCACCGAATAGGATGGCGAATTGATTAGCAG
>LXRJ01000726.1 GCA_001684025.1 Candidatus Glomeribacter gigasporarum
CCGTGATGGTGTGTTGAACCTCCGTCATTTCATCCTCTTTTATTGCCGAACACCCGCGCATCGCCGGATACCCGCGCATTGCCGAACACCCGCGCATCGCCGGATACCTGTGCATCGCCGGACACCCGCGCATCGCCGGATACCCACGCATCGCCGAATACCTGTGCATCGCCGGACACCCGCGCATCGCCGGATACCTCCGCCTTGCCGAACACCCACGCATCGCCGGATACCCACGCATTGCCGAACACCTGCGCATGGCCATACACCCGCGCGTTACCGCCTACCCACGCCTCTCCGTAATGGCTCAAGTT
>LXRJ01000730.1 GCA_001684025.1 Candidatus Glomeribacter gigasporarum
ATGGCGGGCSGGRKGGGGGAGCCACAAGGCTCGCCAGTTCCAACAGTCCGGTTTGCTATCCCCGTTCGGTTCCGCCGCCTCTCCCTAGCAAGAGGGGTAGCGGGGTTACTACCGCACTGTAGGAGCCATGCTATGACACATCCCGCCCAAAGCAAAGCGCGCCCGCGCCGGTTGTGCACCTCCCGCACAACGTCGAACTTCCCATCATTTTCTATCTGATGGATAAGGCACATCAGCGTCCAGAAGGTACTGCGTATCGCAATTTCAATACCCATCAAGACAAGCTGATCAAAGAAGAAGATTACTTCCAC
>LXRJ01000737.1 GCA_001684025.1 Candidatus Glomeribacter gigasporarum
ATGCCGGTCGCCTTCAAAGTGCGTAATCATTAGGGTGGCGGCCGTCACCGCGCCGGCGCCCGCAGCCAGGGCAAGGGCGTGTTGAAATCGCATTTCACTCTCCTTCCAAAAAACGGCGTTTGCGGCGCCACGGCCGCAGCAGCTTTTTCCAAATGAAATAGCCGAGCAACGTCAGCGTATAAATCAGCGTGACGATGCCGACCCAATCCGAGACGCTGTAGCCTAGAAAGGTCATCACGGTCACAGATGTTGATATGCATCGAAAAATGAGCCACTAAAAGGGAAATGTGCATGTAAAAGTGACCCAC
>LXRJ01000741.1 GCA_001684025.1 Candidatus Glomeribacter gigasporarum
TAGTGGACACCTATTCTGATGATCTAAAGCCTGCTTTTATACAAGGCTTTTAACCGGACGCTTACAAAAGGACTGCGTTTGCCTTATCTTGACCACGCGCGCTGTCTGTGCGGAAGATGTGGGGCTGCTTCATGGCGCTGAATCGTTTCTACGGCGCTTGTCTTATCCAGCTTGGCGGCAATTGCTTGAGCAGCCACTGCTTTGTCATTTGTATAGATACACAATTCATGACTGGCACGCGTTGCGCCTACATAAAAACTGCGATCTCCGAAGACTTTCGCCATGTTCTTCAACATGCGCGCC
>LXRJ01000757.1 GCA_001684025.1 Candidatus Glomeribacter gigasporarum
CTGCGCCTGCGTATAAAGCCGGGTGCGTTCAGCGATATCGAGTGTTTGAGCCGCGCGCTGAATCAAATTGTCGAAGGATACGTTGCTCCATCCAGAGAGATTGTGACTTGTGCGCGCTGTGCTAGAACGAAGGTTTCTGAGCCAATTATCAGGATCAGGAGTGTTGCTGATAAGGCCAATAATCAGTGCGTCATGTTCGCCGTTAATTGCCCGCCTATTATACTCAGCCCATTCGTAGGTCACGATGTTTGCGGTGACGCCGATTTTTTTCCAATCGGATTGGATCATTTCCG
>LXRJ01000795.1 GCA_001684025.1 Candidatus Glomeribacter gigasporarum
CGCACAGCGCCATTGCACGGATCCGCCAGCCGGTGGATGACATCCTTGACCGGACGGATGCGCTGATTGATCAAACGAATCGCGCACTCGCTGCGGTGAGCAGTGTTGGAGATCAAGCGACCGGCATCGGATTACGGCTGATCGAGCAACTGGAAGCCATCGCGCGACTCACGGCGTTATTGCGCCTGCGGGCAGCGATGGGCCGGCTGCGTCACAATCTCGACGCCATTTCGATGCGTGGCCAATCCTTGACCGTTGCCGGCGGCAA
>LXRJ01000808.1 GCA_001684025.1 Candidatus Glomeribacter gigasporarum
KTTCTCAGAAGGCATAGCATGATCTTACGGATCGCTTAAGCAGCGTGCAACGGGCGGGTGCGCCGCGGCCGGCGCCAATCAATCCCTTCAAGCCACATCGACAACTGCGCAGGCGTGAGTGCAACGGTGCCGTGTTTCGCTTGCGGCCAAACGAAATCCCCCTGTTCAAGCCGTTTGTAGAACAGGCCTTACCTTGTATGTTGATTTGACCTCCGACAAGCTGATCCCTTGAGGAGGGGTGGGGAGGAACC
>LXRJ01000826.1 GCA_001684025.1 Candidatus Glomeribacter gigasporarum
TCAGGGCTACATTTTTTTGCGCATTACTTATTCCGCCCATTTCGCTCCCTGTTTCTGCCATCTTCATGCCAGCGGGAAGTTCAAAGCGGATATAGTCAATTCCTTCCTGAAATCCGTAATCGGCGATTCGTTTCTTGATCCAATCGTTAAATCTGGCGCCGTTTTCTAGAAACGCATGCAGTTCTCGCGCATTGACCGTTTGGACTTGTGCTTGACCGATGAGCTGATGGCGG
>LXRJ01000836.1 GCA_001684025.1 Candidatus Glomeribacter gigasporarum
GCGGCCTGGCTCAAGGCGATTTGATCCGCTTTACGCGCAACGGCGAGCGATTTAAGAATGGCGAGGYCGCATGGGTCAAGGACATGGAGGGTCAAACCGCGCTGCTACAGCGGCRCYYAGACCCTCACRGCRCTTGGYRGRCAGTGGACTTATCCCGCYATCCCCATTGGGATCATGCGTATGCCGTGACCCTTCATGCTGCACAGGGCGCAACGGCACAGCGGG
>LXRJ01000292.1 GCA_001684025.1 Candidatus Glomeribacter gigasporarum
TTATTCGGAAGTCAGTCATGGATATAGAACAGACCATGCCACTTTGGCTCGAACTTGCTGCTTTTAGACTGTTCCTTCGAGGCCTTATATAGCAGTACTTTTTCACCAAATGTTGAACCCAGGGGCTAATTTGTGGTGAGTATCATGATAGGCTTTCTGTCGGGCTTGGGTTTGTTGTATGTTTTGCATAGCCTTACTTCTAATGCGTGGSAGGTGGTCGATTAATTCGTAGGTCATTTGTAATATCGTTCCTTCCAAAAGTGAGTCAGTTCTGCTTGGGTGTATCGGTTGGCGGGCTTCTCAGCCATAAACTAAATAGAAGGGGGACATTTTGGTCGTAGAATTCTTGGAGGTACGATATGCGAACAGTATAGAGGGGATCAACAAATCCCAGTCAGGCACATTCACCACGAGTTTTGCAATTGCTTCGCACAGAGTACGGTTAAACCGTTCTACCAACCCGTTGGTTTGTGGGTGGTAGGGTGTTGAGAGCTTGTGGTTTATTTCAAATTTCTTCATGAACTCCTTAATCATGGTATTGTTAAAATGGGTCCCACAGTCTGACAATATTCGTTCGGGGCAGCCATGTCTACAGACGATCTCAGTGTACAAAAAATCCACAACGGTCTTTGCATCAGCTTTCTCCACGGCCAGGGCCTTAGGCCACTTCGTCATATAGTCCACAATGACAATAATGTAACGTTTTTGTCTTGGAGTTCTTGAGAGAGGGCCAACAAAGTCAACACCAACTTGATGGAATGGCGAAGTCACAGGGATGGGGCATAAGGGTCCAGGTATTTTGATTTTTCCTCTTTGCTGACAACGTTCGCAGTTTTGAACATAGCTTCATATATCGACATACATTTGGGGCCAAAAATATACGTCCCTTATCTTGTTGAACATAATGTCTTTGTTAAAGTGGCCTCCCATCGGGTGCTGGTGCGTCAAGAACAAAATTGGCTCACGTTTGTAGTTTTGGATCACGTGCAACAGGTGACCAGGCTTCCTTCTGTCCTTTTTGTAAAGTATCCCATCTTTGTACTCATAGAATTCGCACTTTTTTTGTAGTTTCTTCCTTTCATTGTGATCAAGGTTCGATGGTAGCTTCCGCGTTTGTAGGTAAGTTTTCAGGTGGTTATAATGCGTAGGATCCATATTTATTGATGTGTTATATACGTATATTTTAT
>LXRJ01000089.1 GCA_001684025.1 Candidatus Glomeribacter gigasporarum
CCTTTAGCGCGCATGATTCTGGCATCTTCCAGCTTGGCCTTGCGCTCTGCCGTCTGCCACACCTCCACCTGGCTGGCCTGCATGCCTTGCTGCACGCCTTGCTGAAGGCCCTGTTGAATCCCACTGTCAATCAACTGTTGTGCTGCACTCATAATCGTTTCTCGTTTATCGGGTAGGGCTTCATAAAACACTTCCAGCACTTTCTCCGCCTGATGTTCGCTCCAAGCGCTGGATAATGCGTATTTTACCACAGTCTGCAAATAGGGCTCGGTGGTTTGTGTCAGGGTAAAGCTCAGCGTCTCACCCTCTTGCAGCTGCGAGACTGCACGGGAAAAGTCCCGTTCCCGTGTGTACTTCAGCAGCATTTCCATCAAAGACGCGACGCCGTGCTGCCGGATCACGGATTCGGGCAGTGTGGTGAGATCAATGAGACTGAAGGGCTTAAAGACCAGTGCGCGGGCCAGGTCTGGGTCATCAAAATCGTCGTAAATATCGGTGGACTGGGGAAAGGGGGACTGCTCGCCGTGATACACGCACAGCGGCAGGACGATAGGGAGTTTTTGGCTGCCGGCTTTTAGGGCGTCGTTCATCAAGGTGACGACATATTGCAGTAAGCGGAAAGCGACATGCTGGGGCGCAGTTGAAAAGTCTAGAGTAAAGGGATGACTCAGTAGTATTAGACTAAGCCTATCTGTTACTGCGGGTTTCCCATGCAGTGCCTCATTAGCTTTGTCATAACTAGTTCATCATCCCCTTCTCATCCCACCGTACGTTCAGTTTTCCCGAATACGGCGGTCCGACAGTCTTCATCGTAAACCATGCGCAAGGCTTCTCGGATGCTCAAGCATGCCGCCCGCAATATAAGGCATTCCCATTGCGTATAGCTTGCTGTTTGGATATTTCTTCCATCCAAACCCGTGACCTTTACTCCGCTTGGTTAAGTATCTTCGGAAGCGAGTGTTGATAAAATCCTGTAATTGTTTAAAGGTTCGACCCGCATTGGTGTGTCTGAAATAGTTGACCCATCCCATCACAATTGGGCTGATTAACCTTATAAATTCTTCTGGTTTTATCGGGGCTCTTCGTCGAGTTAGACACTTTAGTCTGTTACGAATCTTTTGTTGTGCTTGTTTTGATGGAAATACGTAGATGGCGTTCTTGCCGCTCTTGGGACTTTTACGTTTCACAAAGTTGAATCCAAGGAAGTCGAATCCTTGAGTCAGTTTTGTAATTCGGGTCTTTTCTGAGTTGAGCGTAAGTTGCATCTCTTCTGCCATTTCAGTGAATGCTTTTAGTGCATGTTGACTGTTTCTCCGACACACCAGCAGTACATCATCCGCATAGCGTCGTAGGGTTACACCCAGTTTCTCTGGGTATTCCCTCTCTTGCCACTTTCGGTCGATGACATTCAGGTAAATGTTGCTGTACAACGGAGAAATCGGGGAACCTTGCGGGACTCCGATTTTCGTCGGTTGTACATTACCTTTATGGCTGATGCCGACCTTGAGCGTTTGTTTTATCAGCTTCAGCAGGCTTCCGTCCGATATCTTGCCACTGATAAGCTCCAAGAGCTTACTATGCGGGATACTGGTGAAATAAGACTGAAAGTCAATTTCCACCACGTTTGAAGCCATATGGTATAGGTCTTCTCGTATTGCCAGACTTGCTTGTTTGGCATTCCGTTTCGGCCTATATCCGTAGGAGCATTCCTGAAAATCCGCCTCAAAGATGGGCTCCATGACCAGTTTCATTGCTGTTTGTACGATGCGATCCTCCACTGTTGCTATCCCTAGCAGCCTCGTTCCTCCCTTCGTTTTGGGTATTTCCACCAATCGGACTGGGGAAAACGAGTAGCTTTGTTCGCGTAGTAGCTTTTGCAATTTTCTGATTACTTCTGCCTCTCCTTGTGCGACTATCTCCTCAATAGCCCTGCCGTCGACCCCAGGCGCGCCCTTGTTGGCTTTGACTTGTCGCCAAGCCTCCCAGAGTACGTCGGTTCGATAGACYTTATCGTAGAGACTGTAAAATCTGACCTCCTTTTCTTGTTTGGATTTACGATATAGAGCTCTCTGGAGTTGTCGGACTTTTAGGGCCCCGTTCTTAGCTTTTAGGCAATCGGACATTCTCAACTCCTTCGAGACTCGTTGACTGAAGCAGGGCCCCTTCCCTCTCGTCTGGTTTCCCAGACAATACGAGCGGTACTATGCGCCCCGCGGAATTCTGATATGACCGACATTGATTTCGGTTTCACCTTATACAGTGCCGTTTCCAGCGGTCAACTGGATTCATACCAGACCTCCCAGCCTACGACATGGAACATTCTCAGCGTGCCGCCCCGAACACCCCGATGCCTGTGGATGGGACAGCAGCCTACTTATATTCCATCCACTGTCAGCCTTCCCGGCTAGAACATCCGGTCGGCAGGCACATCTTTTCTTTACGAGGCTCATATGGGTTCACTTTTGTTGCGGCCCGCTGGTTTGCATCTATCGTTCAAGGTAACTTGAGCCTGCAAATCGCTTTGCAAACCCTACCTCCTGCTAGGCGTCCGAATAGGCAATTGACGCCAGGGGACTTTCACCCCATTTGTTCCACGCCTGTGCTGGCGTGCGCTCCAGCAGGAAGAGAATCGGAATGTAGCCCGCTTTCCCATCGATCTGACAGCGGTACACAACGTCGCTGTGAATCTCGACCAAATCGGGCGTCAGCAGGCTTTTGTCCGTTAACTGCAAGGTGTTCAAATCCAAGCGCTTAAAAATCTCAGGCGGGAGATGTGCTTGGAGAAAATCGACTGCAACGGGTTTTTCCTTGAGCGAGTCCTTAAAGAGGCGGTCGTGCGGCTGGTGTAGGAGGGTCATGGCGCATAGTCTACCGCTGTCTGAGTCGATTTCAACGCACCCTTAATTTCTTGATCCCAAGCTCTTGGCTTTTTCCCAAAACCGAGCGTTACTAGGTGCATGGCACAGTTTTTCAACGGAGCTTGAATGATGAACACTGCTTAGATCGATAAAAAGTAGCCGGGCGAACCCGACTACCCGCAGCGGCTGAGGTGTTGATAGCACCCCAGCCGCTACTTCCCACAGCCAACTCAGCACAGGAGCCAGCCATGAACAACACCAGCTTAGAATGTTTTGCAGCTGTCCGACAATCGGCGTCGGATTTAAATCGTTCCCTCGCCCACTTTACCGCCCAGCTGGACGACGTCCAGCGCAATAGCCCAGTTCCCGATTCCCTCGACACCTGGCACCTCAGCTTAAGCGCGACAGAGCGCGCAGCCCTGATTGATCTGCAGTTCACGGGCTCAGCGCTTGCAATGGCGTATCGGTATCAATGCCCGCGCCCCCTTTTGGAACTCTACGAGCAATGGGCGGATGCGCTGGATATCGTCCAGACGGCGCTTTGGAAGCCTTTGCGGATGGGGGATTATCTCGAAGAAAAAAGCAGGGCACCCGAAGAAAAAACCCAAGAAGAAGTCCAGGAAGCAACCTGCCAGACGTAGCCTCCCTTGAAAAGCATCGAGACCCGGCAAACGGCCCATCGCCGTCTGCTGCTTCCCCTTCACGGCTTTTTACAGGTGACCCTCCTATGACAACCCAGAAAGAACATAAGCGTGCCCGAAAAACGGCAAAGCGTAGCCTGGCAAGGAAGATTTGCGCCTATCTGGACAATCCGAACCCTAACCCCGATCAGCTTTGGTTGATAGAGAAAATTCTGTTCAGCTTTATGATCAATACGGACTTATTGATGGCGTCTGAACTAACCGACCATGAATTGGGGTGCTTTCGGGTCACAGCGCTTGGATGCAGCGTTCGTAAAACAGCGGAGGTCTTAAAAATCAGTCCCAAGACCGTGGATTACTATCGGCAGATCATCCTGCAAAAACTGGACAGTGGCAACATGCTGGAAGCGGTCGCGCAGGGCATCAAATTAGGCTATCTGCCGATCAAAGTTTTAGAAAAACCGGACGAGGCCTAGGGATTTTCCTAGCTCTCTGGGCCTGCAGGGATGCAGCCCAATCGGGATTCTTGAGCGGAAAATCCCATGTCGCGCAGCGCCCGCGTTTTCCTCTTCAATGCAAGGCCATTCTGATGGCTAGAGACTGGGGGTTTCCCAGATGTGCTTTGTTTTTAGCGCCTTTACGCTGTTCTTGTCTGAATGGAACAGAGGAGGACTGGCTTATACAACGCGCGCCTTGGCTTTCTTTTCGCTCAGCGCGCTAATGGACTGGAATCGATGAAGGAAGCGGCTGTGGTGTCAAAAACTATCAGAAACGGCAGAAAACTCCGTAGCAATCAACATACGCCTGCACGCCGTCTGCTTTCTGTTTCGATTCTTTCTGGTGGCCTACACACCATACTTTAAGAGCCTCGCACTGGAATTGATGGAGGAAGAAACATGGATACTCTGATTGCTTCGGGAAAATCCCAGGATGAGATGCGCCGTCTCTCAAGGACAAGAAAAGAAGCCCTGCTCGTTGAAGACAGCGACATTATGCAAAAAGTACACAGCCTTTACCTCGAAAAACTCGGCTTTCAAGTCGATCTCGCCGAAACCGCTTACAAAGCCTTGGAACTCGCTGCCCAAAAAGACTACCGCTGCATTCTACTGGATATTGGATTGCCGGATTTCAGCGGCGAATCCGTGCTCTGCGCCATCCGGTACCGAGAGCAGACGAGCGGCCAGCGCGTGCCGATCATCATCAATACCGCCCATGGGAACGAAGACCTACTTCAAAGATGCCGTGAAAACGGCGCGGACGCGGCCCTGACAAAACCCATCACGATAGAGCAAGTACGGGACATCCTGACCGCCGTCGGACAGCCCGCAGGCGCAAGCGGCAGCCCTGTGGAAGCGCAAAGGGACAGCGATGCTGGCGAGTAGACATCCGACCACAAGGACGCAGCGCCATGAAAGCGACGCTGGCTCCGCGAGAAGAGTTCCTGATTCGCAGACTACTGGCGGCACTGGACATCGACTCACCTTCGGAGAAACAGATGCGGGTTATGCGGCGTCTCATAGAGGACACAGGAATTATATTACCGGGGAGAGTGCTGATCGACCCTCGGCTGAATTCCCAGGAAATCGCCTGTCTGTTCTGGCTCAGCCGAGGGAAAAAGTCGCCGCAAATCGCGCACTTGATGGAACTGCGACCCCAGGCTGTCCGAAATCACCTGAACACCCTGAAAAACAAGCTAGATGCGGCGACGCTGGCGCAAGCGGTGTTTAAAGCGCTTCGGTTCCAAATTCTGTGGCCGGAGGCGGGAGCATGAAGCCGATCACCAGCCGAGCGACATACCTTTTTCAGCCTTGTCCTATCGTCTTTTAGCCGTTAATACAACAAAATAGTTCGTAAGGGGTTGAGAAAAACGGGACAGTTTTAGGTGCTGCAAGCAGCGGCAAGGGGGAGGATATGGAAAGTGCATGCTTGGGAAATTCATTTCAGATGAACAGATTTATTTTTGCGCACCCTCTGAAAGCAGCTAGCGACGCTATATCGGATTTTATAAAGGCATCCCCTGATTCCTCGCATCTTAAAGACGCGAAAACTGGAAAGTACTTGTTAACAAACGAAGCTGAAACTGCGCTTTCTGGAATTAAGCCTGATGATTTTGTAGGTCTTACAGTAGATGATATAGAGATGGGGTTTTTGCAGGGATCGAAAGAGGCGCTGGTGAGAACTATAAAAGAGCTTGATGAGAGAGTGCGAATTAATAAATGTCCTGTGCTTCTCAAAGAGATTTTTTTGACGCATGACGGCTTTATCAGAATTCAGAATCTATTGAAAATGCCTGTTGTGGGCCAGGATGGTAAAGCCACAGCCATTTTTACCTATAGCGATGACTTAACCTCACGATATGATTTATTCGGCTTGTTTGCCCTCTATGAGCAGTATTACCTACCCAAACAGGCGATCAAACAGTTTCTAGGATATTGGGGAGTCAAAACGTATTTCAAGGAAATGCCGAGCCGCGCGGAGACCCTCGCCATTATTGCCCTGTCTCTGGATAACAGACATAAAAAGGCCGCCAAATTATTAAAAGTCACGCCCAGAACAGTGGCCTGTCACACCTTCTCACTGCATCAGAAATTCAAACAAGGCGCCGATCTCCATACGGTACTCAACCAAATCCGCAATGCAAACCGGAACACGTGCTCTGTTGAAGATTGGCTTAGTGGCCAATCTTTTTGAGTGGTACGAATGCATGCCGGTACAGGCATGGAACACATGGGGTGAAAGTCCCCTGACGCCAATTGCC
>LXRJ01000384.1 GCA_001684025.1 Candidatus Glomeribacter gigasporarum
CTGAAGCCCGGGCCTTCAGATAGGCCCGCCAAAGAGGCTATTACTATATTATAGTCGTAAGACTACAGTAGTAAATAAGTAGTAAAGAGGAACTACTAGGAGTATTAGTAATACTAAAGTAGTAGTTAAGAGTGCAAAATAGTTACTATTCCCTTAAAAGTAAGTAAAGGAAGGTAGAGAGCTATCATCACCATGAAGAAGGCTTTCTTCTTCCAACCAGACCTAAAGCTATCAAGAAGGGTGTACACTTAAGGATTCCGTAGCTATGGGGAAAGGTGATTACTGGGGCTCGAACCCAGAGCTTCAATACCACAAACTGATGTTCTAACCGTTTGAACTATAATCACCGTAATATCCTTGTATAACAATTACACTTTATTACTCCATAGTAGGGGGGAATTTGATTCTTCGATTCATAAATGAAGGAGATAATCAAGGAGAGGAACAGCTAAGACGGAACAATCCAAAGTAGTAAAGATGATTGAGAAAAATGAAGGGGGTCCTTTGCCGGAGCCCCGGGATCCTTTGGATCCCCTTGAAGGAAACAGAGTATCCTGTCTAATATGGTTACGAACCAGGTAAGCGCAATCAGATTAACTGATGTAAGGTAGCAAAAGACTGAACCAGGTAGAAGGCTCCCGTTGCTAGAGAGTGGAAGTAAACCGATAAATTCGGGGGTTAAAGAATGTCTTCGGAAAAGGAGGGACTCGAACCCACAAGCACTAATAAGTGCCATATCTTAGCAGGATACCACCTTAACCA
>LXRJ01000464.1 GCA_001684025.1 Candidatus Glomeribacter gigasporarum
TTTTATATATTTAACTTGACTAACCAATTTTTTTTTCTGATTTTGCTCTGTCTTTTGTTGGCTTCTTTGATTTGCCTCTCTCTTGCTAGTTTTGCTAGTTTGTTGCTCTCTTGTTAGTTTTGTTAATCTTTTTTTTGTTAGTTTTGTTGGTCTTTTTTTGTTAGTTTTATTATTACTTTGGATTGGTTGGTTATGTAAATATTTTTTTATATATTTAACTTGACTAACCAACTTTTTTTTCTTTCTGGTTTCACTCTGTCTCTTGTTGATTTCTTTTCTCTTGCTGGTTTTACTAGTCTGTCTCTTTCTTGTTTTTTTGTTAGTTTTTTTTTTGTTAGTTTTGTTAGTTTTTTCTTTATTAATTTTGTTGGTTTTTTTCTTGTTAGTTTTATTGATCAACCTTAAGTTCAAGCTGTAGTTGATGTTGTGATTTTGTTATTACTTTGTGTTGGTTAATTATGATAAATATTTTTTTATATATATATTTAACTTAACTAGCCTTCTTTTTAGTTTTGCTTTATCTCTTATTAGTTTTGCTAATTTACTTGTTTCTTGTTAGTTTTTTTAGATTGCTTCTCTCTTGCTAATTTCAC
>LXRJ01000480.1 GCA_001684025.1 Candidatus Glomeribacter gigasporarum
AATACCTTAACCAGTATAATGTTACCTCACAGCCCTCCATTAAAAATTTAGTGAATGAAAAGTTATTTGCYGCAAYACAACAAATGCTWAACCAATTGTCTCTAAAACAAAACCAAACCCCATCAAATAATAATCAAAATAATAATCGAAACAATAACAATAATCGCAATAACAATAACAATCGTAATAATAATTACAATCAAAATAATAATAATTACARCAACAACAATAATCGAAGAAATAATAATTGTAATCRTTGTAGCAAACCTGRACATTTTGCMTCRCAATGCAGRGCTCCTATAKGCAATGCCTGCAATCAAATTGGACACATTGCTCGCAATTGTCAAACAAACCAAAACTGGAGGAATAATAACAACAATAATAATAACTATAAYAATAACAGAAATAACAATTTTAATAACAATCGAAACAACAACAATCAGAATAATAATAATCRACCTTTTAATAATAATAATAACAAYYGACCTTTTAATAATAATAACAATAACYRACCTYAAAACAATAATAATCAGCCTCCACCACAACAACAAAACCACA
>LXRJ01000487.1 GCA_001684025.1 Candidatus Glomeribacter gigasporarum
CGATACAAGCGGCACGCGCTGCGCCTTCATGCGCGCCGGCGGCGAGCAGAACGGGCAGCGTGCGCTCGGCCAGCAGGCACCGGCCGGCGTGATTGAGCGTAAACGGTTCAAGGTCGAGAAGCGCGGACGGCGTTTTGGAAAACCGAATGCCTAAACGGTCGCGCAGCAACGCGCGCACCGGATGCCGCCAGAAGCGTTCAAACGCGCTGAATTCAATCACCGGATCATCGCCATTCGCATTGCCGTGCTCCGGCGGCGGCAGCGGACGGATCAAGAATGGCGCACCGGCGCGCGCTGAATGGGTATTGAGCGCTGCGGCAATTTCGGCGCAATCCGAGTCATAGGTGAATAGCGTGGAAGGCGTCTGTTCTGAAGAAGACGGTTCAGGGTTTGAGAAATATTCAGCGGCAAACGGATGGAGCGGATGTTCGACGATGAAATGTCGGCGCGCTTCGGCAATCGCCGTTCGGGAGCGATGGCCGGAAGCGGCCGCGAACGCTTCGCCTAAATGGTCGAGCAATTCATCGACGGCAGCGGCGGGGGGG
>LXRJ01000501.1 GCA_001684025.1 Candidatus Glomeribacter gigasporarum
GTAGAATGTAAGCAAATTTGTYTGYANTTTTTAANCTYTGATTTAYTTTTTTAAAAAACCAAAATAATTWAATAAAACTTTRTAYAATTATATTTAAAAATAARGATTACTTTTTTGCAGTATTTATTTTTAGATTATANGAAAAAANTTTNAGRTTACWWATAAAYYAAAAATATAYAATTTTAAAAATAATTTTTARAGCAAAAATTTTTTAGTTTATCTATGACAAACTTTTTAAATATTAATTTTAGACTCATAGTTTCTAATACAACTTTATAGTTTGAATTAAGGATTATAATTTTAATTATTATAAAATTTGTAATTTACTTGTAAAAATTAATACTTGTCTTAAGAGCAAAATTTTTTTCTAGCTTYAGAAACATATAAAATTTTAGAAAACTTAAAAAANTTTTTAATACTAAACTTTAATATTACACAAACTTTGAACTTTAATTAATYAAAAGTTTTTTAATAATTTTAAAAAATTTTCTTAATAAAGTTGATAAAGTAGATCTTTAAAAGT
>LXRJ01000512.1 GCA_001684025.1 Candidatus Glomeribacter gigasporarum
GATAGATGCATTTTTAAAAGAAAGTGATGAGTTTAAGAAGTATTCAGTCATGAAACGATTTTCAAATATCCATGTTAGGGGTCTATCAATAGTTCGTCGTGATGCAAACAATTCTACCAAAGTTATGCAGCAAATGACATATTCAAAACTTTTTGATTATAAGGAGAAAACAAAATTAATTATGGCCAAGAGATTTAACAATTTTAATGAGTTTTTCTATTTCTTTACCAACAGCCGTGATGATAAGAATAACTGGCTACTATCATGCTTAGAGGATGCAAGTAAGAATGTTATTCAATTATTAACCCGAAAAATACAACCCAGAGATCTTTACATAATTGAGAATAGCGTACGATTAAATTTTCGTGAGATTTCAACCTCGACTATAATTGAAAAAATGAAACACGAACTATTTAGAAATGACAGTTATAATATTGTAAATGGTAAAYTAATACTGTATGAAGATAARATGATGGGTAAACGTCACCACTTTCTAAATGAAATT
>LXRJ01000618.1 GCA_001684025.1 Candidatus Glomeribacter gigasporarum
CTGCCCCGCCGATCCGCACCGGCCGTCCGGACTGGGCGGAATAGGGCGAGGCATCGATGATCCTGCGTCCCCGTCAGGCGCTGCTGGTCGAGCGCACGCTCGCTGCGCTGGAGCAACATGGCAACACACTCGCCATTGCCCCCACCGGTGCGGGTAAAACCGTAATGCTCTCGGCGGTGGCCGGTGCGCTGCTGACCGCTCAGCCCGATGCGAAAGCCTGCATCCTCGCGCACCGCGATGAACTCACGGAACAGAACCGCGCGACGTTCATCCGTGTTAACCCCGATATCCCGACTTCGGTGTTTAACGCGACCCAAAAGTCCTGGTCGGGCCGCGCGACCTTTGCGATGGTGCAGACGCTGGCGCGCGCCGCTGCACTGGAGTCGCTGCCGCCGCTGG
>LXRJ01000656.1 GCA_001684025.1 Candidatus Glomeribacter gigasporarum
TTGTGGACGGTGCCGCCGATACGCTCCTCTTGCTGACATTGTGCTGTTCCTCTTTTAAAGGCCCAGTCAGCAGATCAATTTATCTCCTCTGTATTTCCAGTCCCAAGGGGGCACTCCAGCACAATAAAGACGATTTCATAATGGCGCATGCGCGCTCCTTTCCTTCTGGGCTACGCCGCCCGGATAGCACCAATCGCACCGGTGCGGCAAGGTAAATTTAATCATTTTATCTAAAAATGAACATCTGAGTAAATGACTCTAAATTTGAGCCTATCCGAAATTTTGTGTGTGGAGGTCATGTGATGATATAAAGAGTAAAAGGACACTCCATGATCGAAATGAAGAAGAGCAACAAACACCCGTATACAGACAA
>LXRJ01000688.1 GCA_001684025.1 Candidatus Glomeribacter gigasporarum
ACATGCATATCTGACGTGTGGGTCTTCTGATGCGTCGCTGTACAGGTCATAAACCTGAAAGGCGATCAGTCCAGGCGAAAAGGAATAAGCACCTCCGACTTCCAGCGCTTGAATGACAAAGCGCATTTTTTGGCAGATATCTTTGTGTAGGCTCATCTCAAATTACTTCTTTTCTCTTTAACTTCATCAACGCGGTGACATTCAGCAATGGCCCTGCACATGGCTTCGTAGCGGATAAGAGCGGGTTGCTCCGGCGTTGCATCTTTGGCGATCAAAGCATTGTTCTGATTCACGCCCTGCCTCCCTGTTTGTGCTGTACATTCATACGACTACGCTGAAAGCCGATAGGA
>LXRJ01000083.1 GCA_001684025.1 Candidatus Glomeribacter gigasporarum
CCGCGCTAGCCTACGATGGACAATAATTTACCTCACTTCATGTAGGTTTGGTTAGCGCTTATGGGGTTGCCCCCTTACCCGCGGCGGCCGAGGTGTAAGAGCACCCCAGTCGCCACTTCCCGCAGCCAACTCTAACCGGAGAGCCAACCATGAGCACCTCAAGCTTAGAATGTTTTGCAGCCCTGCGACAATCTGCAGCTGACTTAAACCACCACCTCGATACGCTGGACATTGAACTGAGCCATCTGGCGAACCGCTGTCAGCACGCCTCCCATCATCCGCCCGACACCTGGCCGCTCCTTTTGAGCGCTGCAGAACGCGCGGCCCTGATTGATCTGCAGTTTACCGGCTCGGCCTTGGCGATGGGGTATCGGCATCAATGCCCGCGCCCCCTTTTGGCACTCTACGAGCAATGGGCGGATGCGCTGGACACGTCCAGTCCGCGCTTTGGAAGCCCTTAGGCATTCGGGATTACTTCGAAGAGAAAAGCAGGGCACCCAAAGAAGACGCCGAAGAAAAAACCCAAGAAGAAGTCCAGGAAGTAACCTGCCAGACATAGCCTCCCTTGAAAAGCATCGAGACACGCGGCAGGCCACCGAATACTACCGCGCTCCTTTGTACAGCTTTTTACAGGTGATGATCCAATGACGATCCAGAAAGAACCTGCACGCGCCCAACCCACGGAAAGAAGCAGTTTGCCCAAAAGGATTATCGAATATCTGAACAGCCTTGTCTCTGAAGAAGAGAAGCTGGAACTCATCGACACGCTTTTGTTCAGCTTCTCATTAAAAACAGACCTTATTTTCGACGATGCTTTAACAGAGCGCGAACAGGAATGCCTGCGTCTGGCAACACTGGGGTATAGCTCCCGTAAAGCTGCCCGGATATTGAACCTCAGTCGAAAAACAGTTGAGGCCCATCAATACTCAATAAAACGAAAACTGAAGTGTAAAAATTTCCTGCAGGTGGTCATGGAAGCCATTAAGCGTGGCTATATCAACATCAAAAATTAAGTGTTTTTCCAGCGTAGCTTTTGAAGCGCTGATAGAGTCTGTCAGCAAGAAAAAAGCAAGGTTTACTTGGAAAATGTGCGTTTTGACTAGTGGGTGGATTCAAGAGCACTGATAGGCGTCTCAATTAATAAAGTCTTTAAAAACAGATGTTTCCTGAAAAGCACCTATCCCTTAAAAAAACAGAGTTTTTCCGAATTTACTTTATTTTCAGCGCCTTTACGCTGTTCTTGTCTGATTTTTTCTGAACGGAGCAGAGGAAAGCATTTAAAAGTGCAGGAATTTCTATCAAAAAATTTAGATGCACACAAGCGTTCCTTCTTCTTCTCCGATTCTATTTCACGCCTGACGTTTTACGCTGAAGTATCGTCAGGATTTCATAGGGAGAGATGACATGGATACCCACGGTAAACCCCAAGAAAAAACACAAGGCTCCGTGCCTTACGTGACCCACAAGCATGCCAAAGCTCTGGTTGTCGAGGACAGCCCCATTGTACAGAAAGTCCATTGCCGCTATCTGGAGGACTTGGGATTTCAGGTAGATACCGCCGCTGATGGGTACAGCGCTTTGGAACTGGCTGCGCAGTTTGACTACCATTGCGCCCTGTTAGATATCGGTTTGCCCGACATCAGCGGGGAGTCTGTCCTTTCCGCTATACGATACCGCGAGCAAAAGACAAAGCGGCATCTTCCCATCATCGTCAATACGGCGCATGGAGACGCCGACTTGCTTCAGAGATGCCAAGAAGCGGGTGCAGATGCTGCCTTTAGTAAGCCTATTGTACTGGAAAAACTACGTGGTGTCTTGGCGGCTGCCTTAGAACAGAAAGAACAAGAAGAAAGGGATGGAGCCGCTAGCGATTAGCAGCGAGACAAAGCACGTCTCGCTGTGCAGCAAGCCATGCCTCCCAGAGATTTCCTGGCCCGACGGGTTCTGGCGCAGCTTGACATTGTTGAACCGACCCCTAGACAGATTGCGACCATGCAAGGCTTGTTACGGGATCGGGGTATCGTGTTGGCGACCGAAGCTGTGTGCAGCAGGCAATTAACCGAGAAAGAAGAGGCCGTTTTATTCTGGGTTGCCAGAGGCAAAACCGCGTCCCAAATCGCCAAGCGCCTGGGTCTTGCTCCCTCAACGGCCAAACAGTATTTTCATCTGATCAAAAGCAAGCTCAATGCCGATACGATTGCGCAGGCGGTATACGAGGCGTTCCGGTTTCATATTATCTGGCCGAAAGAGACAGAGGAATGAGGCCGGTCACCAGCCGATTGACTGGCCTTTTTCAGCCCTTTCCTATCGTTTTCTAGCCGTGAATACAACAAAATAGATCATGAGGATTGAGAAAAACGGGGCAGTTTTAGGTGCTGTAAGTAGCGGGAGGGCGATATGGAGCAGGCATCATTTTCGGAGAGCGGTTTCATTTTCGCTCATCCGCTCAGAGTCACCGTCCGGAATGTGTCCGATATTATCGAGCAAGCACTGTCGCACTGTAATCTAAAAGATGCAAAGAGCGGAAAATACCTGCAATCTAGTAAGTTTGAGCTTGAGTTCTCCGGGCTGACGCCTGAAGAAATAGTTGGGCTAACCACAGAGGATATAGATGTGGGCCTTTTAAAGGGCTCAAAGCCTGCAAAAGTGAAACTCATTAACGCAATGGATAAAAAGGTCAGCTTGCATCGATCTCCCATCCTTCATAAAGAAATTTGGGTGACGCATGATGGTTTTCTCAGAACTCAGAATTTAATCAAAGTGCCAATCATCGGCCACAATAATAAAACCATTGCCATTTTTTCCTACGGTGAAGATTTCACCCCTCGCTTAAATTTATTCGATTTGTTTTCGCTCTACGAAAGGCATTACTTACCCGGACAGGCGATCAAAAAGTTTTTGGGATATTGGGGAGTCGACACTTGTTTCCAGGAAGCGCCCACCCGTGCAGAGGTGCTGACTATTATTGCCCTGTCTCTGGACAGTCGACATAAACAGGCGGCCAAGTTGCTGAAGATCCATCCTAAAACAGTTGCGTGCCACGCCTTTTCTCTACGTTCAAAACTAAAAAGGAATATTGACCTTTATACCGTACTCAACAAAATCCGAAATGCACACAGAAACACGTGCTCTGTTGAAGATTGGCTTACTGGCTAATCTGTTTGAGTTGTATGAATTTTCCGTCTACGGCTTCCTGGCTGGCACTCTGGGCCAGTTATTCTTTAAGCCCACGCATCCTACCCTGGCGCTGATTCAAGCCTTTGCCCTCTTTGCGGCTAGCTATTTAATCCGTCCTTTAGGGAGCCTCTTTTTCGGCTCACTGGCGGATCGATACGGCCGCCGCCATTCGTTGCAACTATCCCTGATGGTGATGTCCATTCCGACGATTCTGATTGGCATGCTGCCCACTTACGAACAAATAGGCAGCTTGGCTACTTTGAGTTTGCTGATTTTAAGGTTGATTCAGGGATTTGGATACGGCGGCGAAAGTCCTGTGACGGCTTGCTATATTTTTGAAAATGCAGACCCCCGTCGCAGAGGTCTTTTGTGCAGCACCGTCATCGTCAGCGCCAGCGTGGGTATCCTGTGCGGTTCCTTGGCGGTGACCTTACTCGTGTGGTGCTTTGATCAGGCAACCATTCTCGCGTGGGCCTGGCGGCTCCCTTTTCTGCTCGGCATTCCAATCACGCTTTGCCTATATCGTATCCGACAGGGGATTGTGGAAGCCCCTATGAGCCAGAAGGATGTTCTGAAAACCAGAAAACCCGTATGGGCTGTTTTGACTGAGGCGAGAGGTCGGCTGTTCCAAGCGGTCATACTGGTTGCCTTTTCAACCACTTGCTTTCAAATACTGGGGATCTGGATGCCCGCCTATCTGACTTATTTCCTGGGCCATCCTCAGAAAATAGTGTCTCTGACGAATACCCTCACGCTGTGTGCTTTACCGCTGTTTTGTCTGGCCGCTGGTTATCTCTCTGATTTTTTAGGATATAGGCGGCTCATGGTCGTCAGCGTTTTAGCCGTGCTTGCCGCGATATATCCCCTATTTCTGGTCTTGCAGGAAAAATCCTATGGGCTGTTGCTCGGTGCTCAACTGCTGTATGCGCTCTTGTTTAGTGGCGTAGACGCGCTTTATTTTCAACGTTTGGGGGATCTGTTTCCCAAAGACATCCGTGGCTTTGGCATGGGTTTTAGCTCATTCGGTGTGGCGATTTTCGGAGGCACTTCTCCTTTTATCTGCACCTGGCTCACCCATAAAACAGGGCTTTTAACCTTCCCCGCCTTCTATATCATGACTTTCAGCCTGCTCGTACTGCCGGTGGTGCTGCGTTTAAAAGCCAACCCACCGAGCCAATCTACGCCACCGCTGATGGCGGCGTAGCTTCCGATCATAGCCTCTGACCCATGCTTACTCCTTCCTGCCCTTATTTTTGGCCTGCTCCATCGCAATTTCATTGATGGAACTTAAGTGCCGGGCGTTGGACGCGCCTTCAATCGCTTTCACGGCAATCGTTTGGACCTGATGGTTGGTCGCCTCCAGTTTTCGGGTCAACGCTTCGATGTGCGCGGCCTGTTGATGCACGGTCTCTTCAAATGAGGTGATCTTAAGCTCCGCCACGCGCCGGTCGGATTCGTTCTCCTTTGTCTTTAGCAGCATCTCTTGCTTGAACTGGCTTTCCGCTTGTTTAGCCGTTTCTTTTCTAGCCTGCTCCACTGCCGCTGATAACTCAGCAGGGAAAGCCGCGACACGGGCGCGCAGTTCCGCCAGTTCGGATTCGCGGGCAGCGAGGGTGGACTCCCGTTCAGCAAAGCTCTGTTCCTGCTGTTGCCGTAGCGCTGCCAGTTCCTTCTCCAGTTTCAGCTTGCGCTCTTCGTAACTGTCCTGATCTTTCTTGCGGGTCAGCGCGAGCGTGTATTCGTACTCCTCTTTTTCACGCTCGCGTTCTTTCTTGAGCCGTGCTTCGTTTTCTTTCCAGAGGGCGTTGTGGGCTTCCTGCTCCTTTTTCCATTCGGCTTTTCGGAGTGCCATGTCTGCTTCGAACTGCGCTGTAGTCTCAGTCTGTTCGGCTTCAAACCCAGCCTTCTTTTCTTCGTGCTCTTGAATCAGGAGCCCCAGGGTTTCAGCCGCCACTTCAATGTCATGCAGTTCTTTGAGCTTTCGGGTCTCGATCTCAATGGCAGAGCGGATATCGCTGAGTTTATGGGCCTCCACTGTCAGGAGAGAGGCCAGCTCCGTTAAGGCTTTGCCGACGTTGAGGTTAAGATCGGCCAAGCCCTTGATAATCGAGTCCACCGTATAGGTCGCGGCTTTCTCAACCAGCGCGGTGTCCGTAGCCCGTGCGATCACGGCTTTCTTGTCAGGTACCGCCGTCGCTTGTTCTTGATACCGCTGAATCAATTCCTCATAGGCGTCCAGGATTTCCTGCTTGCTGTTTTTCAGGGAGGGAGAGCTTGGGGATTTGCGCATGCTTGGGTCTAAGAGCGGACAGTGTCTACCTTTACAGTTTAGTCTGCTTAGAACGGCACATCGTCCATGTCGACATTATCCTATTTTTGGGCGTCTTCGGGTGCGGCCCAGGGATTCTCAASGGKSGAGCCGGTACCCGCGGGCGCGGCGGKTTTKSCTGAACTGCCCCAAGCGCCCTGTGCGTCGGTCGGATCCCCGCTGCTGGCCTGCGCAGAAGGGGGACTGGCCGCGCCATAGGACGGCGGATAGGCCGTCTCCGTTCGTATGTACGGGACGCAGCGTTGGTGGCCTGAAGACAGCGCCTTTAAGGTGATGGTTGGTGCCATCCTCACCCAAAACACGGCTTGGTCAAATGTTGAAAAAGCCATCCTGCTCACGCCATCGCTGATGGCAGCGTAGAACCCCTACTCGGCAAGCCAGATTATCAAAAACTGCTTGCGCCATCTTAAGTAATTGTGGCCCCATTAACTTCAAAGCTCGCAATTTAAACCCTAAAAATTTTGTGATTTTTTATGGCCAGATTTGGAGAGACTATTGCAGTAACCGCACAGTATTTTCAAATGGAAATCACCATGAACTCAGTCGTATGTAGCTCTGTAAAAGCTCTGGCACAAGAAATTTATAAAAATAAGTACGCCCATCCGAGCCTGGAAGACATACTCAACTTTATATACCACATACAAGAAGGCAGGCAGCAAGATGACTTCATCTCAGAACTTTATCGAGTATGGGATGCAGACGATGCAAGGCTTGGATCAGTAGTACGCGAACAACTTAAGCGCAGTTTTCTGGAAGTGTCAGAAATCGAAGCGCTTGAAGAAACAGGAGCATATCAAGACCTACTCAGAGAAAGTCCTAGCACGCAAGGAGAATAATTTATGAATTGCCTAAATGACAGTTTTAAATTTGATCGCCGTATCATTCCTGAATTTCAGGAAAAAGGATATGTCAAAATGCCAAGATTTCTCTCCACTCAATTTACTGCTTACTTGAAAAATAAGATCAAGGAAAGCATTGATGAACCTACTGATCAATACCAAAAAGGGTTTAGTCGATTGAAATA
>LXRJ01000725.1 GCA_001684025.1 Candidatus Glomeribacter gigasporarum
TATCAACGACCTGACAGTCATTACCAGTGATGTTGTCGAAGCCGCACGGAGCACCCTCGTCATTGGTGCCACTTAACGCTGAAGATTTGATGCCATTTATCTCTGAAGGTCACACCCCAACCCCGCGCCCGATTTTGGGCCGCAGGCACGGGGAGAGCGGCAGGATCAGACGTCAAAGCGGTCGATCCGGTTTCAAGACCGCCGTTCGCCTTCGCGTGTTCAAAGACTGAATTTTCGCAGGGTTTCATCTTTTCCTCCTTCTCAGTGGAATGGCCTAAAGGACTCGTAGTACCGCGCTGCGGGGCGCAAAAGCCA
>LXRJ01000735.1 GCA_001684025.1 Candidatus Glomeribacter gigasporarum
ACGCACCTTGATTATGACCCCCTACCATAAAGACCGCAGAGAAATTAATGACTGCGTGCGCGAACAACTCAAGCAGCAAGGCGAGCTACCGCGCGATGACAAGACCTATACCATTCTTGTCTCGAAAGGCTTTACGCGCGCGATGATCAAGGAAGCGCAGTATTACCAAGTGGGTGACGTGGTGCGCTTTGGACGCGACTATCAAGCCATCGAAGCGAAAAAAGGCGAATACGCGCGGGTGGTCGCGGTTGACGCCCCAAACGGACTCGTTCGCGTGCGAAAAGAAAACGGTGTCACGCTCGCTTGGCA
>LXRJ01000779.1 GCA_001684025.1 Candidatus Glomeribacter gigasporarum
GKGKTTTCCCSCCATTGTCTCGGCTGGCGCCGCCGCTGGGTGGCGGTTTGCCCGTCCATGCATGCACCTCGCGCCGCTTCAAATGACATGTATGCCTAAAGACACCAGAGTGCAATAGGGCAAAGGAAACAGGTATCCTCCTGTGTAAGGAGCCTGTGACCGTCTGCGGTTGCTTCTTTTAATCCATAAAAACAGGCCTTTTTGAACCAGCGATGTTGATATGCATCGAAAAATGAGCCACTAAAAGGGAAATGTGCATGTAAAAGTGACCCACGTG
>LXRJ01000781.1 GCA_001684025.1 Candidatus Glomeribacter gigasporarum
CCGCCGACTTGCGCATGCTCGGCGATGTACTGCAATACCACGCCCCAGTAATAGCGGTTCTGTTCCGCGTTTCTCTTTCGTTCTTCCGCGGTGACGATCACCCTCAGCGGCGCGCCTTGATCCACACAGGCTTTTGCATGCCTCTTCACGAAGTCGACCATCGCCGCCCAGACGCCGCTATGGCGCAACACGAACTCTTTGTACAGTGTGGCGCTCAAGGGATAGTTCTCCCGACAAGAGCGTTCCGGCGTTCATGAAGGACAGTTTTAGCCAGAA
>LXRJ01000850.1 GCA_001684025.1 Candidatus Glomeribacter gigasporarum
TCAATGATTCTCGCCACGTGAACAACACCCATAAAAAACCCGCGCCAGCGACAAGCTGAAACGCGGACGACAAAAATTTCAAGTATGTATAAATGCAAAAAGCCCGCCGGTTTGAACGCCGAGCGGGCTTCTCTAAATCCTGTGGACGCAATGGCCCTGGCGATAATGTAATGGTTTTTGTAACGCTTTGCACGACTTCATGTAA
>LXRJ01000269.1 GCA_001684025.1 Candidatus Glomeribacter gigasporarum
AGTTCAAATGCGAATGAATAGTAATAGTTCATTTGAGTACTCCTTTAGTTGTAACGTTTGTATTGGATTGTCCCCGTGACTGCCGCAGTACCGTAAAACACCTATTCTCGGACCAAATCAAACCACGCCTCAATCGAAGCCTACCTGTTAGGGTGKAAAAGGAGGATTTTATTAGATTTAGTAGATTTTGTGTTAGGTTTTTGTCTAGTAACGACTAGTTTTTGTTGTTTACCATTTTTCACTGTTACAACGGACATTAGAGTTTTAATATAAAGAATGGACTAACAAACAACGAATACGTATGTATGTACGTACATGATTGTGCTTCAATACATCAGTAATGGAAATATTTATAATTATTTAAGAAAAAAATTTCAAAATCTTATTTCATACATACGTACGTAAACTAAAAGGCAATGTTAGTTACACGATGTTTAAATTAATTTAATGATGTAACGTGAATTTAAAATATATTGCACGTACGTACATATATTTATGAAAAGTATATATTCTGTTTATCCTTTTCTCACACGTCTTGAAAAAAAATGGGTCAAGAAAGTTCTAAATTAAATAGGAAAGAAAGTTATAAATTAAATAGTATGGGATATAATTACCTTAATGGAATTGGAATCGAAAAGAATGAACATAAGGCATTCATTTATTTTCAAAAATCTGCAGAGATGGGTAACTCTAATGCGATATGTAATGTTGGATATTGTTATCGTAATGGAATTGGAGTTGAAAAAGATGAACATAAGGCATTCATTTATTATCAAAAATCTGCTAATATGGGTTATGTTGATGGAATATGTAGTGTCGGATATTGTTATCRKMRTGGAATTGGAGTTGAAAAGGATGAACATAAGGCATTCATTTATTATCAAAAATCTGCTAATATGGGYAATGTTKATGGAAYATATMAKGTTGGTTATTGTTTTTATAATGGAATTGGAGTTGAAAAGGATAAACATAAGGCATTCATTTATTTTCAAAAATCTGCAGAGATAGGGGGTGTTGATGGAATAAATAGTGTTGGATATTGTTATCGACATGGAATTGGAGTTGAAAAGGATGAACATAAGGCATTCATTTATTTTCAAAAATCTACAGATATGGAGAACGCTAATGGAACATATAATGTTGGATATTGTTATGAAAAAGGAATTGTAGTTGAAAAGGATGAAAATAAGGCATTTATTTATTATCAAAAATCTGCAGAGATGGGAAACGTTAATGGAATATTTAAAGTTGGATATTGTTATAATGAAGGAATTGGAGTTGAAAAGAATGAACATAAGGCATTCTTGTATTATCAAAAATCAGCAGAGATGGAACATGCTAGTGGAACATTTCAGATCGGCCATTGTTATCTTTATGGAATTGGAGTTGAAAAAGATGAACATAAGGC
>LXRJ01000330.1 GCA_001684025.1 Candidatus Glomeribacter gigasporarum
CTTCTTTTTTTGGCATACAAATCTTTAAGAATACTCTTTAATTTATATGGTTTAATAAAGAATTTGAGGGGTTTTAAGAAAATACAATAGAAATAAAAATGCAGTAATATTTTTTTTGTTGCTTTGTTATATTTTCATTTAATATATAGGTTAAACTTGTTTACTTAAAATTTAATTTGTGTGCTACTTTAATTTTGACTTTAAATTGTTCAAAATATAATTATGACTATTGCATTTTATTAGATCGTGATTATACAATGAAACTTCTTATAAATACATACCTATGGGATCAAAGCAGTGTTTAAAACAAATCGTGAGCTGTAATACACAAAATTTTTTTTAAATATATGCAATAAAAATAAATAGCACAAAAAAGAATATATTATTCAATTAAAATAGCACACTTTAAAGCCTAAAACATATAAATTTTGAAAATTTTAATGTGTATAAAATGCATATTTTTTTAATTTTAAAGTGCAAAAAATTTTTTTGATATATACTCTGCCTCTTTTGCATATTAATTTTAGACACTATACCGAGTATATGTATATATTTAGAGAAATGCATAATTATAGAAAATACAACTAGCAAATTAAATAAAAAAATATATGTGATTAACATATACCCTCTTTAGAACCAAAAGTGTGTATTTGGTGCAGGTATAAAATTCTATATGCATTTACTGTATTCTGCTGTGAATAAGCATCCTCTATAAATAAACACCTCTTATATGTAAAATATTTTTTGTAAAAATAGTATTATAAAGATCAAAATTTGAAAATTTCTGAATATTAGATCGATTGATCGATTAATAAGCTTCTATTAACAGTTAGTATATGTATGTATACTGATACATACATTTGCACAGATAATAAACCAATTTCATATATCAATTAATATAAAAATAGTAACAAGGCAAACTCTACCCCATATAACTAATAATATTTTTTTTTTAATTTGGCAGTCCTGCCACTTTATTAATTGTAGACTAAAACATACT
>LXRJ01000371.1 GCA_001684025.1 Candidatus Glomeribacter gigasporarum
TATACTACCCTTTGTTACTTTTTTTTGTAGAATTTCTTTTTGGCATTTTTTTCTAATGTTCTTTCTTCTGTTTCTTTAATGTTTTGTTAGTAAATTGTCTTGTTGTATTTCTTCTGGTCTTTAACCTTTGCTAGTGAATTTTCTTGCATTATTTTTTTTGTTTTTTTGGCATTTCATTAGTAAATTGTCTTGTGATAGTTCTTCTGATTTTTTAGCGAATTATCTTGTAGAATTTTTTCTGGTCTTTCAACATTTTGCTGGTAAATTTCTTGTGGTAATTTTTTTGGTCTTTTATTATTTGCTATAAATTATCTTGTGGTATTCTTCTGGTTCTTTAATATTTTGCTAGTAAATTGTCTTGTAATATTTTTTCTGATCTTCTAGTGTTTGCTAATAAGTTGTCTTGTAGTATTTCTTCTAATCTTTCAATATTTTTCTGATGAATTATCTTGTGGTATTTCTTTTAGTCTTTTGGACTTGCTGGTGAATTGTCTTGTAGTGTTTTTTTGATATTTAACTAGTAAATTGTCTTGTGATATTTTTTCTGGTTCTTTGATATTTTTCTAATAAATTATCTTGTGGTATTCTTCTGGTTTTTTAGTGTTTACTGATAAATTGTCTTGTAGTATTTCTTCTGATTTTTTGATATTTGCTGGTAAATTGTTTTGTAGCATTTCTTCTAGTTTTTTGGTATTTAACTAGTGAATTGTCTTGTAGTATTTGTTTTAGTCTTTTAACATTTTTCTGATAAATTGTCTTGTAATATTCTTCTGGTTCTTCAGCATTTACTGATGA
>LXRJ01000375.1 GCA_001684025.1 Candidatus Glomeribacter gigasporarum
CTAACAAGAGAAAAACAAACTAGCAAAACTAAAAAGAAAAAAATATTAGTTAGTTAATTATATAATATAAAAAAAAAATATTGGTTAGTCAATTATATAATATAAGAGACAGACTAATAAAATTAACAAGAGAAAACCAAACCAGTAAAACTAACAAGAAACAGACCAGTAAAACTAGCAAGTAAAAAACAAACCAGAGAAATTAACAAGAAACAGGCAGACTAGTAAAACTAACAAGAGACAAACAGATCAGCAAACTAGCAAAAAACAAACAAACTAGTGAAACTAGAAAGAAAAAAGTTGTTTGTCAATTATATAATTAAAAAAAATTACTTATTGCTAGCGAAACTAACAAGAGACAAACTAATGAAACTAACAAGAGACAAACTAATGAAATTAACAAAAAAGAGTCAGATCAGAAAGATTAACAAAAAAAGACTAGCAAAATTAGTATAAAAGAAACAAACTAAAGAAACTAACAAAAAACAGGCAGATTAGCAAAACTAACAAAAGACAAACAGATCAATAAAACTAGCAAGAGAAAAACAAACTAGCAAAACTAAWWWKRMDRDWHYWTTWNTTNGTTAATYWTATAATATAAAAAAAAATATTTATTAGTAGTAAAATTAATAAGAGACAGATTAACAAAACTAACAAGAAAGAGTCAGACTAGCAAAATCAACAAGAAACAGACTAGCAAAACTAGCAAGAAAGAAACAGACCAGAGAAATCAACAAGAAATAAACAGATCAGCAAAACCAACAAGAGACAAACAAACTAATGA
>LXRJ01000386.1 GCA_001684025.1 Candidatus Glomeribacter gigasporarum
TTTATGTTTATTACACATCACTTACATCCAAAGAAAATCTGTGATAAATTACGTTTAGTTAATAAATATTTCAAAAATCTCTTCAAAAAATCATTCATCGAACAATTATCTTTTATTTTGGAAAGACCATTAATAATAAATGACTTTTCAGTTTTTAAAGGAATTATAGCTTCTGAAAGTGTCGATCTTTCAAAAATCAGAAGATTTTTAAAAAATCAAACTCGAGATGAATTTTCATTCTGGGAAATTATCATCTTTAATTTTTGTTTTCAAATTAATAATAAATTTATAACAGATTTTATTATTGCTTTTGGTTGTTTGAAATATTTTTCTTTTTATACTTTTAATATCAATTATTCTACTAAATGCGAATGTCGTCRAGAACTTTCTAAATTAACATTTAAAAAATCAAGTAATAATTTATACTGGTATTATTATTGTAAAAAATGTTTATTTTATAGTTGTACTATTTCTTTTGAACAACAAAAAGAAAAAATTCAGATACAATTATAATTATTTAAGTATATCATACATCGCTTTACATATAGCTTCAGCAAATACTTGCTTAAATTCATCRGGAATCTTTTTGTTTTGTGWTGATTTATTTTCGGGTTTTTTAGGTTTAGAGTTTATATTTGGTTTTTTTACTTTAGGTTTTTTATCTTTATGATTAACAATTAAATAATCATACGCTTCTTTGATTTCTCTAAATTTTTGTTCAAATTCTTTGCGTTCTTTATCTGGTTTATTCATATTT
>LXRJ01000007.1 GCA_001684025.1 Candidatus Glomeribacter gigasporarum
CGCGCCGCGTACACAGCCAGCGCGCAGACCATGGAAATCAGGGTTCGATTCATAGTGGATCTCGCTAATGGAATACGCTGTCCGGCTGACAAGCCGGACAGTTAGAGCGCCTGAAACGCGGCGTTATTGTCCAAGAGTGAAAGCGACCCCGACTCTAACCACTGTATTGGGGCCTCTGGCGTGACCTGCGGCGGCGTTGAAATTCACATTGCCTTTTGGACTCCAGTAAGAAAGTCCAATACCAGCCGCTTGCTGGCCGCGGTAGGTCGCTACATTCGCACTCATCACCGCGCGCCCAGGCAGATAGGGCGTCACGTTTTGCAAAACGGCAGCCGCTGCAATCCCGCGTCTTGTATTCTGATCCAAATCAAGGAGGCGGTTATTGGTATCCTGAGTCAGCGCATTCAATTGATTGACATTCACCGCATCGGTCGGTTGAACGCCTGCCGCCACATTGGTAATCTGGCGTTCTTTGCCGTCCGCGCCGACAGAGACGGTGTTATCGCGGTCAGCCACCGAATTCTTGCCGAGCGCGACCGCGTTGTTCGACTTCGCCTGCGCATTCACCCCAAACGCCGCCGAGCCTGAGCCTTTTTCCACCGAGGCCTTTGCACTATCCGGTTGCGCATCAATTGCAATATAAGGCGATGCGACGCCGCTATTTTCGATGTTCGTAACCCGCTGATCGATATGGGTGATCTGCTGATTGAACCCATCGCGCAGCGCCGCAATCTGGCCGCCGTTCACGGCGTCCTTACTGCCCGTGGAAATATCGCCGTCCTTCACATTCTTTAAGGCGACGCTCTCTGCAGACCCGGTCACGCCGCCCAAAGTGACACTGTTTCTATCGTGGTCATCGTAGAGCACTGCCAGTGGCGTTCGACCACCCGTCTGATCGATCAATTCCTCAACCCTGCGCAGCTGACCAAAATTCACCGCATCGTTTGTGTTCCGGCCCTCGGCGACGTTGCCGAGCAAAGTTGGCGCGGTGCTGCCTGGATTCAGCGTCACGCGCTGGAAATCGACCGTACCGTCGGCATTCAGATCGTATTTGACTGACCGTTGATCCAAGTTATTCACGCTATTGCCCAACCCGGCCAGCGCGCCCCCCACCGTGTTATACGTGGCGCCGCCTATGTTATAGCTTGGACCGGTGACCGTGCCGTCAACATTAATCGTCATATTCAACGCATCAGCCGCTGCCCTCAGCTGACCCAAGTTCACGGCATGATCGTTTGCAGTGCCTGCGGCAAGGTTGGTGATTTGGTTATTGCCGAAATCCGCATTGCTATCAAACACGGTAGGGCCCATCAGATGGACGCTCTTTCCCATCAGTTCAAGCTTGCCGTCTTTATAGCCAGTGACGCGCGCAGTCGCTTGATCAAAACCGTTCCTGCCTCGACCGTCTCCAGAGTTGTGCAAAGAAAAGTTCCATTTATTTTTGCATGGCATTTGGTTGTTGTCGTTGAAGTATCCTTGTGAGTGCCCCTCAAGCGTTTCATCCTCAGCGCACAGTTGCAATGAACCGTTTTGGGCCACTTGCGCCTGCGCCATGCTTGTAAGCCCCATCGCACCAGCGCCTGCAATCCATAGCGCGGCATGCAGCGTCCGGCGTGTGCGTGCCGCTACGCTTTTCGACGTATTTGAAGCGCTCTGATTCATTTCCCCTCCATTTAGATGTCAATGTTGAACGGAACGCCCCTGCCTTTTGGCCGCATATACTTCCGAAGAAATTGGGGCGCCCGTCTTTTTTAAGGGTTGATCTAATATCAACATGCTGGATTCTAGGCGTTTATTTGTTTGATAGTCAAATTTTTACTACAAAATGTTTATTTTGAACAACATCTCAAATATTTTCCCTATCAGGCTGAGAGCCTGTCCACACTCTTCAATGAGAGGCCGTCTGGAAATAACAAAGCGGATGCTGCGGGAAAATCAGGCTTGGGCGCAGGAGAGGGTTGCGCGCGATCCGGACTTTTTTCTGCGCAACGCAGGCAGCCAAAGCCCGGACGTGCTATGGATCGGATGCGCCGATAGCCGCGTGCCAGCGGAATATACGATCAACGCCCAGCCAGGCGAGCTGTTTGTGCACCGCAATATTGCGAATCTGGTCACGGAATCCGATCTAAATGTGATGAGCGTCTTGCAATATGCAGTCGTCGAACTCAAGGTTAAACATATTGTCGTATGCGGTCATCACGGTTGCGGCGGCGTGCGCGCGTCGATGGCGGCGGAACGTAAAGATTTGCCGTATGTGAATCGCAAGCTGGAGCCTCTGCGTGCGCTATACCGCCTTCATGCGCATGAGATCAATCTTTTGGAAGACGATATAAAGCGTGTGAATCGTCTCGTTGAACTGAACGTATTCGAACAAGTGCGCAATTTGACTAGAAACGATGTGGTCCAGCAGGCCTGGCAGGCGACACAGACACTGCTGCTGCATGGTTGGATATACGATATTTGCAATGGGAAACTATCCGAGCTTGTAACCGTCGGCGCTAAAAGAGGCTAGAGCATTTTTCAGCGGCTTGCACGGCGTCGCTGCGCGCGCGCCGTATTTTTCATACTGTCTTCGCGCTCGCGCCAGTGCAATCTCGCTAAAAAATGCTCTAGAGACCACACACAAACAAAGAACCTAAAACAAGCGCTTAATGCGACTGCTCAATAACGCCCATCGCAGCGCGGCCGTCGCGCGCGGTATATCGAGCGCTTTCACTGAACCGGACTCGGCGACCATGCCGCGGCGTAGATAAAAACGGTCGAAATCGGAAGAGCGGATCCCCCATTTATGCAAGAACTGGCGGCGGCCGTTGTTCTTGACGATTTTTTGTGTACTTTTGCATTGGAAATGGTAGATGAGGCTCACACCCACGCCTAAAAAGATACGGCAACCCGCGTGCCACATCTTCATCGCAAAATCATTGTCGCTTCCCATACCCGGGCTGAATTCGCTACTGTATCCACCCACTTTGAACCAGTCATCGCGACGCACCACCGTCGGCGGCCAAGTTGCGCCATACCAGTCTGCGCGAACCAAGGAAGGCGCGCGTTCAATGAGCTCGGCGGCTCGGAAAGTCTGAATATCACGGCCAAAGTCACTCACCACGACGCATGAATTACCGCTCTCAACCGGCTCAATCATAGTGCCGGACAACATGAACATGGTTTGACCGATCGGTTTGATCCGCTCAAGCAAAGCGATATCCCAGCCTGGACAGCAGACCATATCGTCATTTAAGTACACAATGTAGTTACAGCGGGCGTGGCGCGCGGCCAGGTTGACGGCATAACAAATGCCGATATTGGCATCGGATACCGTGTGCTCGATCCCTTGTTCAGCGATCCATTCGCGCGTGCCATCACGGCCCTCGTTGATATGTACGATGATCTGATGCGCAAACGCCGAATGGTCTTGGATACTGCGCACACAGCATTGCAGATAGGGCAGGTTGTTCCAGGTGGGGATGAGAATAGAGAACATTGCAACGCGTACGTGGAGCATCTGTAATAAATATCAAGCTATTTTTTTAAATGTTCCTGCCAAGGGGATGGACGCTGGACCACGCTGTTAAGGCCAGTCAGCCATTGACGAAGTCCAGCGATGAAGGCAATTTTTGGCGGTTTTTCAGCCGCCCTCAAACGCTCGTCATTCAGTTGTGGCGAAGCCGGTATGATCGTGGCGCACTCAATACCGAAGAAGCGGCCGCCAACGACGATCTCGGCCTATGAAGCCAAAATTACCGCATTGGAGCGCAAAGTGGGGCAACTCATGATGGAGGTGGAGCTGCTGCTCTACAAGCGCAAGGCGATGGCGTCAATCCCAAACGGGGCGCACGGATCATGAAACAGCGGGGTTTGGGAATGAGGCCCAAACGTCGAGTGATTCGTCCCACGGATCGCCAACATGATGGGCCGATCTTTCCCAATCTGTATCGCAATAGGATTCCGAACTGACCTCATCAGGTCTGGGTCGCTGATATCACGTACATCCGCATTGAGGCGGGATTTGTTCACCTGGCGGTGATTCTAGATGCYGTAGYCGYAAGGGGATCGGRTATGCCATCGGACGGCAGATTGACCCCCAGTGGACTYTAGCCGCTTTGAAAGCCGCTGTTCATCCGCGCCGGCCTGTGCCAGGCRGTRKTATTCMTCAGAGCGATMGAGGCAGTCAAAGGCGCGCGCAGAGTACCRACGCGCCCTGCAGGAAGATGGCTTGATTGCCTCKATGAGTTCAGCCGCCAACCCGTACRACAATGCRCAMGCNGAWRNGTTTYATSAAAMCSCTYAAGGTGGAAGARGTMYACSTRTCTGGMTATGAAACCTKTGCRGATGTCACTGCGCGACTACCGCGGTTTATTGAAGAAGTCTACAACCCCAAGCCCTTACACTTCTCAGCCCTAGGCTATGTATCGCCTAATCAATTTGAAGCAACACGCGCTCAGCAAGCGAGTCAATTTTCATAGCCCAAGCTGTCCAGCTCCAGGGGGGCGCTCCAGTCTCCCTTCTAACGGATCAGTTTTGGATGCATTTCAACACATGGCCTTACTGTTGGGCGTCGATCGCTTTATGAGCGACTGCCGGGCACTAACGAATATTGTCGGCAACGGCGTTGCGACCATCGTGATCTCCGCGTGGGAAAAAGAATTGAACAGGCGTGCCATGCAAACGCAGCTCAAGCCTTGATTTTTCCTCCCTTTTTATTGTCTGTATAAAATTTTGAGCAACTTTTGTAGTTCAACGCGCAGTTGCGCCATGTCAATGGCTGGAGGATCGAGATGAGTGTCTTGTATGTTTCGCGCGGTCTTCCAGCCAATATTCTCAGCGGAACTTCTGGATGCGTTGAGGCGATTACGCGCGCCATGGATCGTAAAGCCCTGTTCATAGAGCAATTCGCGGATACGCCGAACGAGTAACACTTCGTGATGTTGATAGTAACGCCGGTTACCGTGCCGTTTCATCGGCTTAAGTTGCGTAAACTCCTGCTCCCAATACCGCAGCACATGCGGTTTCACATCGCATAGTTCACTCACTTCGCCAATCGTGAAGTAGCGTTTGGCTGGAATGGGAGGAAGATGCGTTTTTTGCTCGTGACCGGGCTGCCGTTTCATGTTGAAGCGTGCCTGCCCATCTCAGTGCGCGTTTTCAATTTTTGGCTGGCGTGGAAAGTCACAACCCGGCGCGCGGTAATTGATATCGCTTCACCTGTCTTTAAATTGCGTCCAGGGCGCGGGCGCTTATCACGCAAGAGAAAACTGCCAAAACCGGATAATTTCACCTGTTTGTGATGTTCAAGCGCGTTGAGAATGCGTTCAAAAAAGGCCTCGACTATTTCTTTCGCTTCGCGCTTATTCAAGCCTAAATCATTAAACAACAATTCGACCAGACCGGCTTTTGTTAACGTAGATGGGTCTATTTGCGATGCAATCGCAGACAGAGACTTCGTCTTGCGCGACGGGGGTAATGTTCGTGAAGACATGATCGACAGCCCTTAAGCGCGCACATGCACACCATGGACCTGAACCCAATGTTCGACGAGCGTTTGAATGGCGTGATCCACCGTCTGTTCCTGCAATGTGCCGCGCTTATCTTGCAAGGTAATCCGGAACGCAAGGCTACGCTCGCCCGCTCGGAACCCTTCTAAATGAGTATCAGGGCGAAATTCATCAAATAGCGCGATGTGCTGGATGCACTGGCATGCATTCTGATGGCGCAGCGTGTGGATCGCATCGAGCAATTGCTGCGCCTCAATTTGAGCGTTCACAATCAGGGCGATATCGCGTGTGACTGGCGGAAATTTCGATATTTCGGCGATCACTGGCAACGACTGCTCCATCAGCGCGCGCGCTTGCACCTCAAACAATATAGGCGGATGCGGCACATCATATTCTTTGAGCCAGCGCGGATGCAGCTCGCCGATCCAGCCGATTGGCTGATGTCCCAGATCAATTCGTGCGCTGCGGCCCGGATGCAGCGCCGGATGTTCGACTTTCACAAAGCGCGCTGGATGCGGCGCAAGCAACGCTTCAAGATCGCCTTTCACGTCAAAAAAGTCAACTAGACGCGGGCAAGCGCCCCATTGCTCTTCCCATACCGGTCCGTAGGCGAGTGCGCCGATCATCAGCGTTTGGGCAAAACCTGCAACGTTGAATGCGTTTGCGGATAGGGTCGGGTCGGCGCGGAAGACGCGCCCCGCTTCAAACACGCGCACGCGCGCCGCTTTGCGGTTCAGGTTATAGCGCAACACATGAATCAGGCTTCCGAACAGCGTACTGCGCAGCACGGAGTATTGCTGAGCAATCGGGTTTAATAAACGTACGGGCGTTCCGTTGTTCGCAAAATCGTGTTCCCCACGCGCATCCACGAAGCTGAAATTGACCGTTTCAGTATAACCGCGCGCCGCCAGTGCATGCCGTACCGTATGAAGCGAGCGGCGCGCGTGCGGGTCCTGAGCTGCGGGGCGCAACATCGTCTGTGCAACCGGCATGCGCGCCGGAATATGATCAAAACCGTAAATGCGCGCAATCTCTTCAATCAGGTCGATCTCGTGTTCGAGATCGAAGCGGTAGGAAGGCGGCATGACTGTGAACGATGCGCCGGCGCGCGTAAACGGCAGCGCCAAGCGCGTCAGAATGCGGACGATTTCGTCTTCATCCAGCATAATGCCGATCAGCCGGCTTGCACGCACTGTGCGCAACTCAATTGGTGCGCGTTGCGGCGCTTGAACGATTTGATCATCAATCGGGCCCGCTTGTCCGCCGCAAATCTCTAAAATGAGTTGCGAGAGGTATTCCAGCTGCTCGGAGGTATCCGCATCATTTACACCTCGCTCAAAACGGTGCGCGGCTTCGCTGGATATGTTGTAGCGCCGCGCGCGGCCGCGAATGCAATCGGGTTGCCAGAACGCCATCTCAACGTAAATATGGCGCGTATCCAGCGATACGGCCGTGTACGCGCCGCCTATGACGCCCGCCAGACTGTGCGCTGCGCGCTGGTCCGCAATCACGCCCGTGTCTGTATCCAATGTAATGGTTTGCCCGTTGAGTAGTTCGAGTACCTCGTCTGAGCGTCCCCAGCGCACCTCAAGCGGACCTTCAAGCCGCTCAAGATCAAAGACATGCGATGGATGACCGAATTCAAGCATCACATAATTTGAAATATCCACCAAGGCTGAAATGCTGCGCTGCCCCGAACGCTCCAGGCGCTCGACGATCCATGCCGGCGTTTGTGCGCGCGCATTGATATTGCGAATCACGCGCGCTGCAAAGCGTGGGCATAATTCCGGCGCGCGGATATGAATAGGCAGCGTTTCTGAAAGAGGCGTTGAAACTGGATTGAAAACCGGCCAACGTAGAGGCGCGCCCGTGATCGCAGCCACTTCGCGCGCGATGCCGAACACCGATAAACAATCGGCCCGATTAGGCGTCAATTTGACGGTGAAAATTTTTTCATCCAGGTTCAGCGCGGCGCGAATATCCCGCCCGACGGGCGCATCTTCAGGAAGAATGAGCAGCCCCGCACCCTCTGCGGATACCTTAAGTTCGCGTGCCGAGCACAGCATGCCTTGGCTCTCGACCCCACGCAATCGGCTGGCGCGGATCTGCACAGGTGTATCGCGCTCCTGTTCCATCGGCGGCAATTGCGCGCCGACCTTCGCGCATGGGACTTTGATCCCGGGCGCAACATTGGGCGCGCCGCAGACGATTCGCAGCGTTGCATCGCTGCCGACATCCACTGTGCACACCTTGAGCCGGTCCGCGTTTGGATGTTGGGACACGTCCAAGACTTGCCCGACCACCACGCCTGAGCAGGGCGGCGCAACTGTCGTTAGCGTTTCGACTTCAAGTCCGGCCAACGTCAACGCGTCCGCAAGCGCTTCGCTTGACAATGGAGGATCAACAAAACTTCTGAGCCAGGATTCTGGAAATTGCATCGTTTTCAGAACGCTTTATTATGCAAATTGCTGTAAAAAGCGTATATCCCCTTCAAAAAACAGCCGTAAGTCCTCAACACCGTAACGCAGCATCGTCAGCCGCTCAAGGCCGCTGCCAAAGGCAAAACCCATATAACGCTCAGGATCCAACCCCATATTGCACAGCACATTCGGGTGCACCTGACCGGCGCCTGAAACTTCAAGCCATCTTCCTGCATATCGGCCTCGCTCAAACTTCATATCGATTTCAGCCGAGGGTTCGGTAAATGGAAAATAGGAGGGACGAAAACGGACCTGGATGTCGTTGCATTCGAAGAACTGATGCAGGAAATGAATGTACACGCCTTTTAATTCGGCAAAGCTGATGCGCTCATCGATCCATAACCCTTCGACCTGATGAAACATCGG
Source organism: Candidatus Glomeribacter gigasporarum (assembly GCA_001684025.1). Taxonomy (GTDB): domain Bacteria; phylum Pseudomonadota; class Gammaproteobacteria; order Burkholderiales; family Burkholderiaceae; genus Glomeribacter; species Glomeribacter gigasporarum_A. Next base: position 8,339 of record LXRJ01000007.1, read on the forward strand.
CGCATGGGTGGCGTCACTGTCCACGCGATAGGTGCGCCCTGCAGTGATGACTCGAAGCGGTGGGCGATGCGTGCGCACATAACGGATCTGCATCGGACTGGTATGCGTGCGCAGCAGTAGCCGTTCGCCTTGTTCGCTGCATGCATCGATATAAAAGGTGTCCTGCATGGATCGCGCTGGATGGTTCTCAGGGCTATTCAGCGCGGTAAAGTTATACCACTCTGTCTCGATTTCCAGTCCATCCGTCACATCAAAGCCGATACTGCGGAATATATTCTCCACCCGCTCCCAGCTGTTCATCACCGGATGCAATGTGCCCGGCCCGATACCCCGGCCCGGTAACGTTATGTCAATCGCTTCAGCGGCGAGCCGGCGCTGCATCAGGGCGTGCTTCAGTTCCTCGCGGCGCGCGCGCAGCAGCTCTTCAATCTGTTGCTTTGCCGCGTTCATCCGCGCGCCTTCCCGCTTACGCGCGGCGACATCCAGCGCGCTCAGCGTCTTTAAAAGTGTGGACAATTGGCCCGATTTGCCTAGAAAGCGCGCTTTTACATTTTCGAGTGAAACGATATCCTCCGCCTGTGCAAAGGCATCACGTGCATTGGCAACGATATGTTCAAAATCCATTTGTGCTGATTTCGGCATGACATTCGAACGCTATCCCATCAAAGGGTTTAAACATGATCGCCATAAAAAAAGGGCTTGCTCAAAAGCCCTTTTCTGCCTCGGCATGCCACAGCATCAGGAAGCGGAATTTACTTGCTTGACCAGCGTAGCAAACGCATCCTTGTCCATGACTGCCATATCGGCCAGGATCTTGCGATCCAGCTCAATCTCAGCTTTTTTCAATCCATCGATCAATGCGCTGTAAGTGATCCCGTGCGCGCGGGCGGCGGCGTTGATGCGTGTAATCCACAACGCACGAAATACTCGTTTGCGGTTGCGGCGGTCCCGATAGGCATATTGCCCGGCGCGCATCACCGCCTGTTTAGCAATCCGATAGACATTCTTGCGCCGGCCCCGATAGCCTTTGGCTGCATCAATGACCTTTTGATGACGCGCCCTGGCAGTGACGCCCCGTTTAACTCGTGACATGGCTTTCTCCTATCCGTTTACGATTAAACGGAGGGCAGCATGGCGCGCACAGCGCGCGCATCCGCCGCATGAATATAAGTGCTTGCACGCAACTGACGTTTATTTTTGGTGCTTTTTTTGGTCAAAATATGGCGTTTAAAGGCGTGAGCGCGTTTAATCGTTCCGCCTGGCCGTATAACAAAACGCTTTGACGCGCTTTTTTTAGTTTTCATTTTGGGCATATGAAGCTCCTTTCCTCTTATATGAACAGGGTTTACGGAAATTGCGGAAATTGCACCGTCCGGGTATCGTTATGTTGTGCTGGATCGCTTGGGCTTGCTGCGAGGTCGCTCCATCGCGCTTCGCGCGACGCAGACCTGCTCCGCCCGCAGCAAGCCCTACTTCCTCTTTTTGGGTGCAAGCACCATCGTCATTTGCCGGCCGGTCATTTTAGGCATTTGCTCGACTTGTCCGTATTCATCAAGATCATGGCGCAAACGCTCTAAAACACGCATGCCGATGTCTTGGTGAGCCATCTCCCGTCCCCTGAAACGCAATGTAATCTGCGTTTTATTGCCCTCATCCAAGAAGCGTTTCAGACTATTCAATTTAACGCTGTAATCGCCTTCATCCGTTCCGGGACGAAATTTAACTTCCTTAACCCGAACGACTTTCTGTTTAAGTTTCGCTTCGCGCGCTTTCTTGGCTTCCTGATATTTGAATTTCTGATAATCCATCAGCCGGCAGACTGGCGGAACAGCGCGCGGCGCAATTTCCACTAAATCGGCTTCCGCTTGCTCTGCAAGACGAAGCGCCTCAGCCAGCTTCACAACACCGATGACTTCATTGTTGGCGCCAATCAAGCGCACTTCTGGTGCCGTGATCTCATCGTTGATACGATGTACAGATTTGTCCGTAACGATGTTCTTTTTCCTTTAAAAATTAAAACAAGGGGATCTCGTTCAGTTGAATAGGCCGGTCATCACGCAGCTTTTCGATCAATGCATCCATCGACATCGCACCGCAATCTAAGCCGCCGCGCGCGCGCACCGAAACAGTCTGAGAGGCGCGCTCCTTCTCTCCAACCACCAGAAGATACGGGATTTTCTGAAGCGTATGAGCACGGATTTTATAACTAATTTTTTCGTTGCGCAAATCCGATTCGGCCCTAATGCCTTGTTTTTTCAACATTTGTTCGATCTGGCGCGCATATTCTATTTGACGCTCCGAGATCGTTAGCACAACGGCTTGAACGGGGGCAAGCCATACCGGCAAGGCGCCGGCATAATGCTCAAGCAGAATGCCGGTAAATCGCTCCATCGAACCCAATACAGCCCGATGCAGCATCACCGGCCGGCGCCGGCTATTGTCTTCAGCCACATACTCGGCACCCAGCCGTTCGGGCAACACAAAATCCAGCTGCAAGGTGCCGCATTGCCATGAGCGGCCAAGCGCGTCTTTAATGCGATATTCCACTTTGGGCCCGTAGAATGCGCCCTCGCCGGAACATTCCTCCCAATCGAGTGCGCAGACGGACAACGCATCACGCAGCCCTTGCTCAGCGCGCTGCCAGACTTCATCGGTGCCCGCGCGCAGTTCCGGACGCAACGCGAGTTTAATATCGATCTGTTCGAAACCGAAGTCTTTATAGACTTGCATCGCCAGCGTATTAAATGCAATCGACTCTGAAATGACTTGATCCTCAGTGCAAAAAATATGCGCATCGTCTTGCACAAAGCCGCGCACGCGCATTAAGCCATGCAGCGCGCCCGACGGCTCATTTCGGTGGCATGCGCCGAACTCGGCCAGCCGCAGCGGCAAATCGCGATACGATCGCAGCGTATGGTTAAAGACGTGCACGTGCCCGGGGCAATTCATTGGCTTAATTGCATAATCGCGCTTTTCAGACTCGGTCGTGAACATCTGCTCGCGGTAGTTCTGCCAATGGCCTGAGCGTTCCCAGAGCAGACGATCCATCACCTGCGGCGTGTGGATTTCCTGATAGCCGCTAGCATCGAACCGGACGCGCAGATAACGCTCAATCTGCTGCCACAGCGCCCATCCCTTCGGATGCCAAAACACCATGCCCGGCGCTTCCTCCTGCAGATGAAATAAATCCAATTGTTTGCCGAGTTTGCGGTGATCACGCTGATCGGCTTCTTCAAGCCGGTGTAAATAAGCATCCAACGCTTGTTGGCTTGGCCAAGCCGTACCGTAGATGCGTTGTAATTGCGCATTGCGCGCATCGCCGCGCCAGTACGCGCCCGCGACCTTCATCAGTTTGAAATATTTCAGCCTGCCCGTGCTTGGCGCATGCGGGCCGCGGCACAAATCGGTGAAACTGCCTTGCGAATACAGCTTGATTTCCTCGGTGCTGGGAATTGAGGCGACGATTTCAGCTTTGTAATGCTCGCCAATGCTTTTGAAATATTGAACCGCTTCATCGCGCGCCACGATGCGCCGTGAGATGGGTTGGTCCGTCTGCGCGAGCAGGCGCATCCGCTGTTCTATGGCGTTTAAATCTTCAGGCGTAAAAGGGCGCGCGCATGCAAAATCATAGTAAAAGCCGTCCTCGATGACCGGCCCAATCGTGACTTGCGCTTCGGGATATAGCTCTTTCACCGCGCACGCCAGCAAATGCGCGCTGGAGTGGCGGATGATCTCCAGCCCTTCTTTATCCTGGTCCGTAATGAGCGTTAATACGGCATCGCGTTCAATCAGCGTCGAAGTATCGACCAGTGCGCCGTCCAGTTTTCCCGCCAGCGCGGCTTTGGCTAATTTGGGACTGATGCGCGCGGCCACTTCCGCTACGCTGACCGGATGATCGAAATGACGGACTGCACCATCCAATAAACGCACCGAAAACATCCTGTTCTCCTGGCCGAGCCGCGCTCACCACAAATTAGAACACGAAAAAAATACGGCTTCAAAGCCGTATATCAACACGCCATTGGTAGGCTCGATTGGACTCGAACCAACGACCCCCACCATGTCAAGGTGGTGCTCTAACCAGCTGAGCTACGAGCCTATTACATAAATAAAGGAGCGATATTTTAGTGCTTTGTTTCTGAAAAACCAAGATTTACGCCGGATGGCGCCTCTAGCAGCGCTTTCGCCTTTCGGCAGACTGGGCGGATGCAGCATCTGCCGTATACAGTGTATTTCATCTGCACCTTGCGCCCTATCTGCACTTTTTATGCAAGTTACTTTTTCAAAAGCGCCTCATCCGCATGGATTTACATTGATTGAGCTGATGGTCGTGTTGTCCCTGCTGGCAATGATCGCGGCAGCAACGGCGCCGGCATTGGGGCATTGGTTCGCACGTCACCGCGTCGATCTACAAGCGCATGCCTTACTTTCGACATTCGCGTATGCGCGCAGCGAAGCAATCCGGCGGGGGATGCGCATTGCCGTATGCCGTGACGACGGGCACGGCCGCTGCAGTGCGCGTGCGCGAAACTGTGCAAAGACGCGCGTCGCGGCGAATGATTGGGCCTGCGGCTATCTCGTGCAAACGGAACCACTGGCGAACGCAAGCGGTGCAAATGGCCGCCAGTTGCTACGCACTCAATCAGGCGATCACGGATTGGTCATCACAGGCGCTGCAAGACGCGTGTTATTCACGCCGCCCGCCGGACAAATTATTGGTGGTTTTCGCCGCTTTGAAATTGGCATACGCGGCGCAGACGCTCGCCCGCGCGCAGACGAACTGCGCCGCTGTATCCTTATTGCCGCCGGCGGTCGCGCGCGTCTGGTCAAGGCAGCATGCTAGCGCTCAGGCATGAAAATTCATTTTCCACGCTGCGCATATGCAAAGCAGAGTGGCGATACCTTGCTTGAAATTGCACTGGCTTTATGGCTGATCGGCATTGCTGCATTGGGGACGATCCGGCTGCAACTCTGGGCAGAACGCGCACACCGCGCTGCGCTTTGGCGTACCCATGCCGCGTATCTTGCGGATACGGCTGCCGAAGCATTGCGCAGCGGATCCGCAATCGTTCGCGTGATGGCGACAGGCAACGCGCGCGCCGCGGCAGATCTGCCAGACGGCGGGATGCGGATCGTCGATCAAGGACCTGAAATTCGATTGATCGTGGTGCATTGGAATGAAATAGCGCTATGGCCAGATGCGCAACCTCATGATGCACGGGATTGTCCGCCATTGGGCAGCGGTGGAATCACCCAATGTTTATTTGTAACCATCGCAAAATAAGAGGTCATCATGGCCTCTCGCTCATTTCTGCAATGACTGCTCATCAAGGCCATACTTTGCTGGAGTTAACGATTGCGCTTGCATTAGGACTTGCACTGACGAGTGCTGGCCTATCGTTATATCAAAGCCAGCGTGCCGCGTTTGACCGCATGGCAGAATACGCGCGGATGACAGAAGCCGGGTTTTCGGCATTGCATCTGCTCGGCACGCATTTACGTCTGGCGGGCTTTTCATCGCCGCTGCGCACAACGTTTGGCGCGGCCTTGTTCGGTTGTAGATCAGGGCGTCCGGTCAGTGTGGACAATATGAGCGGAGCCTCCATATGCCAGCCGGATCGCGCCATTCGCTCGGATAGTCTCGAAGTACGGTACATTGCGGATTCAATTTCGACCTGGCCGGCCTCAAACGGAAGGCCCACCGATTGCCTGGGCCAAGCAATTCCTGCAACGCAAACGCCTGAATCGTCACGCGCATTCGCAGTGAACCGCTTTTTTGTCCGCAAAAGAACCGGTCAAAGCGAATTGTATTGCGAAGGCAACGGACGGCCCGGCGTTGCGCAACCGCTTGTCGAAGGGATTGAGCATTTAAGGATTCACTACCAATTGGCCGATTCTGGGGAATGGCTCGATGCAACGACGCTTCAGCCTGAACAGTGGAACGCCGTCACGGCGGTCGAACTGTGCGTACAGGTGAGCGGCGCGCGATCTGCAACGCCGATCCCATATTTTGATTGCGATGGCGCGCGCATAACGCCGCCCGATGCCCGGCTTCGACAGACGTTCACAAGACAAATTGCGTTGCGGAATCAGTTATCCGGACGTCACTTTTAAAATGCTTATGAATACGCGCGCGCGATCCCGCCGTTTCACGACAACATCGGTACAGATGCGCAGACATCAGACGGGCGCAACGCTCATCATCGTATTGTTTTTGATTGCCATCCTACAATTACTGGCCGTTGCAACGCTCAACCGAGTCACCCTTCAGACGCGCATCGCCGCCAATACAAGCGATGGAATACAAGCGTTTCATGCCGCAGATGCGGGGGTATTGCTGTGTGCGCGCCGCTTTGAGCAGGAAGGCAGCGTTCCTGTGCATGACTGGCCGGGCCGTGAAGAACCGTCTTATTGGCGCACGCCGGCGGCATTTGAAGGCGCTGCGCCGGCGGCGTTTGAGATCGCGGCGTCATGGCCGCATTCGATCAAACTACCGCAATGCTTGGTTGAAGTGTGGTCGCCCGCGCCTTCCGAAGCGAAGGTCATGGCTTTGATCACGGCGCGCGGATTTGGTTTCACAATGAATGCGCAGGCATGGCAACAGTTGATCATGGAGGCGAGACGTCCAAAAGAACGCCGCAACTGGCGCTCAGTGGCTGCACGGCCGTATTAAGATGGATATTCGAATAACTCAATTTGAGGGCACGCGGCATAAGAGCGATACAAATGGTATGAGCTTGCTTGAACTCGTTGTTGTGCTTGCTATCGTTGCAATACTGAGCGCCTATGCAATCCCAGCCTATCAAAGTTATATCCGGCGTGGACATCGCAGCGCTGTTTGCACCACCCTTTATCGAGCGGCTCAGGCGGTTGAGCAAATGCTTGCCGAGCAAGGCGCAATAGGAGAAGGAATGGAATTACCTCCCAGCTTAAGCCAGTCGCCGCCGGATGCAAAGGCAGTCTATCATCTGCATTTGCAGGTCCAGAATTCAACCAATGGCCGCTATACGATCGAGGCCGATCCTGTCGAATCAGGCCCGATGCGTGATGATGGATGCGGCAGCTATGTGTTGGATGCGAACGGGCAGCGTTCAAATCGCATCAATGGCGAACTCAGTGTTGAAAAAATTGCGCAATGTTGGGAAGGAAAGTGAACAAAGGGAACTTATTCTGGACGGCGCATTTTGATTGAGCGCAATGCACGCCTCCCTTGCCAAAGCGCAAGGCCGAGGACGCTCCAGAGAATGAGGGACTTTGCCCGTTTTGCCTTGTTTAAAAGCACAGTGCGCGCTGGAGCCGCTAACAAGACAGAAAAGAGGATCCCCAATATCGGATGCCGTCCCAGGTAATCGCCGAGCCAGCTGGCTGGCTGCATAGGCCCGCGCAGTAGCCATCGTCCGAATATATTCAAAGATGTGAATTTCGCGCCGAGTTCAGCGCGCGCCTGAGCGAATTGGGCGCGCTCAAGTATGGCACGATCCAAAAGTTGCTCTTTTCGGATCGCAAAGCTGTTCCGACGAGCGGAGAACCGAGGACAATCGATTTGCTGGCCCATAGGAAGAAAAAGTAGCGATGAAGAAAGGGAAGACTTAGGACGTTGGTTTGCACTCACGTGATTCAATCAGCCTCTTGTAATCCTTCTCAAGTTCTGCGCGTGTTGCAGTGAAGAAGGGCGGCGCGGCGCGAAATCTCGCACGGGCTTTTAATGCGCACGACACCGCTATGATGGAATACATCACCGTCAACATTGCTAATACTTGCCAACGATAGCTCTCCCAGAATACGGCGATGATCAAAACTGTAAGCGTAATTAGAGAAAGCATGCCAAATACAACTGCTGCCAGACAAACACAGAGGTCTGTCAACAAACGTCCTTTTTCTTCGGAAAGTTCGATGCTGATCAGTTCAAGCCGTGTCTGAACTAGACCGCAGATTGCACTGAGCATGCGTTTGAGCGGACCCATTGGGCGATTCATTTGCGGTTGATTAAGAGTCCGAGTAAAATACCCATGCACACAGCGATGCCCGCGGATTGCCACGGATGCCGATGCACGTAGTGGTCGGTTGCGTAAGTGATTTTTTTGCCTCTTTCAACGAGGGCGCCTTGCGCGTCACAGGCTTTGTCCTTTGCAAGTTTGAGCTGGGCAAGCGCTTTTGCGCGCAGTTCGTTGGCGCGCTCGCTTGTCGCACTCGCCGCCTCTTTCAGAATTTCTTCTGTATCCGACAGAACACCTTTAATATCTACCATTCGCTTCTCCTTATTGATTGTCATGAACATTCACCAGGAATTTTCTACCTGCCACAATATGCATTAAATGTTCAGTATAGTCTCATTTTCAATGAAAACAAAAGGGGGGGGGGTCAATACGAACAAAGAACAAACGTCTCCATATAAAGAATAGCCAAATGCGTTCTAATGAATGCTAACAGAATTTTAAAATAAAAACTTCCTTATATCTTCAGACATATAAAAATATATTTTTTATAAATAATTAAATACACTAAAAAATTAACCATGTATTCTCTCCCAAAGAAACTATCGCATTTTTTGTATCATTTCACTCTAAATTTTCGCGGCCAAATCATTTTTGCTCAGTTATGCGCTTTTGCATGGACGATAAATTCAACATTATGGCCGTATTTAGTTAAGAATTTGATCGATGCAATGGGAAATTATCGGCCTGGATTAGATTCTTTTGCTGCAACATTTGTACCGATATTCGGTTTAATGGTGCTCGTATGGGTGATAGTGAGCCTCATGTTCCGTATGCGCGGTTTTCTATTCGCTCGGATTTTGCCACATTTCGAAGAGCAAGTGCGTCTGAGCGTTTTTGATTATTTACTGCAGCATTCCCATCGTTTCTTTCAGGAACAAATGGCGGGTAATCTGGCGAATAAAATTGCGGATATTGTGCAATGCCCAGCGCGCATCTTTTATTTAACCAATAACTTTTTTATTCCAACGGTATTGGCTGCGCTTATCACGTCTATTATTTTTTCTTTGCTGAATTTTATATCTGCAATCGTTTTTATAGTGTGGGTCAGTGTTCATACTGGCATCTGTTTATATTTCGCGCCGCGGTGTAATGCGCTTTCCGAAGCGCATGCGCAAACGCGCAGCCGCCTCCAAGGCAGAATCGTCGATATTATCAGCAATATGCTCAATGTGCGTATTTTCGCACGGCAGAGATTTGAGCATCAGCAACTCTTGCCGCTCCTACAGCAAGATCGTATTCAATACACCCGAGCATTGGTTTATCCAGAAAAAATGCTGTTATGTTTGGATGCCGTTGCTTTCTTACTGCATTTCGGATTGCAAATGGGCTTGGCGCTCTTTTTTTGGCATCGGGGCGATTTAACGATTGGCAGCGTCGTGCTTATTTTGAATACGATTATAAACATCGAGGTGATGGTTTTTTTATCTGGGATGGAATTGCCCAATCTATTTAGAGAGATTGGGATTTGTCAGCAGGCGCTTTCTTTTATCCAGACTGAACCTGAAATAAAGGATGATCCTCAGGCAGCGCTATTGCGCGTCACCCGCGGAAAAATTGAATTTGAGCGCATTACATTTGGTTATCAAGCGCCGCCCCTTTTATTTAAAGAGATGTCGCTCGTTTTACAACCGGGGAAGAAAGTCGGACTGGTCGGTTTATCTGGAGGCGGTAAAAGCACTTTTGTGCATCTCATTTTGCGTCATTACGATCTTCAGTCCGGACGGATTTTAATTGACGGACAGGATATTCGGCACGTTACGCAAACTTCATTGCACGAGAAAATCAGTTTTATTCCGCAGGAACCCATTTTGTTTCATCGCGATTTAATGGAAAACATCCGTTACGGAAAACCGGATGCCAGCGACGAAGCGGTGTTTGAGGCGGCGCGCCGTGCGCATTGCGATTCATTCATCATACAACTGCCACATGGATATCAGACGCAAGTGGGTGAGCGCGGCACAAAATTATCGGGCGGACAACGCCAGAGAATCGCCATTGCGCGCGCTGTGTTGAAAGACGCGCCGATTCTGATTTTGGATGAAGCCACTTCTGCGCTGGATTCCATCACGGAAAAGGCCATTCAACACAGTTTGTCCCATCTAATGCAGGGGCGAACCACCCTTGTGATTGCCCATCGCCTTTCAACCTTGGTCGAGATGGATCGGGTCTTGGTATTTCAAAACGGGAAGATTATCGAAGACGGCACCCATCGCCAGCTACTCGCCGCCGGAGGGCATTACGCGACTTTATGGCAGATGCAGAGCGGAGGGTTCTTGCCGAGCTGAAATTCTTAAGAACCGGTTCATATTTTGAACAGGTTCTAAGGCGCAAGGCGCGCAATTTTCCAATGTGCGTCTGCCGTCCTCGTATATTGAATCCGGTCGTGCAAACGCGAAGGGCGACCTTGCCAAAATTCGACGGCGTCCGGAATGAGCCGGTAGCCGCCCCACGCCGGCGGCCGCGGCGGATGTTCGCCAAAGCGCTCGGCAAAATGCGCAAAACGCGCCTCCAATGCTGCACGGCTTTGAATCACCGCGCTTTGCTGCGAGGCCCAAGCGCTAATTTTCGATGCGAGCGGCCGCGCTTCAAAATAAGCATCGTTGTAGGCCGCCGTCATTTTTTCGACGGCGCCTTCGATCCGTACTTGCCGCTCCAGCGCAATCCAATGAAAGAGCAGGCTCGCGTAAGGTGACTGCGCCAGTTCATGGCCTTTGCGGCTTTCGTAATGCGTAAAAAAGATCAAGCCGTGCGCATCGGCTTCTTTAACCAGCACAATGCGCGCCGAAGGCCGTCCGTTTTCGCCGACGGTTGCGAGCGTCATTACATTCGGCTCGGGAATCCCCGCGTCAAACGCCTGCGCGAACCAATGTTTGAATTGACGCAGTGGGTCTGCATCTACTTCTTCTTCAGACAATGAACTGAGCGAGTAATTTTTACGCAGATGCGCGAGGTCAGAGGGCGTCACGATTTTGTTTTGCTCCAGCCCTCTTTCAAGCGCACAATCCGGTTGAATACAAGGCGCTGCGGTGTTGAATCGATGCGATCCCTCACAAAATAACCCTGTCGTTCGAACTGTACCCGTTCTTCCGGCGCAAGACTTTGCACGCCTGGCTCCAGCCACGCGCGCACGACGCGCTTCGATGCCGGATTCAACGCCGCGGGAAAATCGCCTTCGGCTGTTTCCGGCCGAGCGATGGTAAATAGCCGGTCATACAGGCGTACTTCGGCAGCCACCGCATGCGTGCTGCTGACCCAATGAATATTGCCTTTGACTTTGTAAGCGTTTGCGCCTTTGGTGCCGGATTTGCTGTCTGGAAAATATTGGCCATGCACGGCAACGATTTTCCCCTGCGCGTTTTTTTCAACGCCGGTGCATTCGACAACAAAGCCATAACGCAGCCGCACACGATGACCGGGGAAAAAGCGGAAATAGCCTTTAGGCGGATGTTCGCAGAAATCTTCGCGTTCGATCCATAGCTCACGCGAGAATGGGAAGGTGCGCGAACCGCGTTCTGGGTCATGCGGATGAACAGAGGCATGGCACCATTCGATTACGCCATCCGGATAATTGTCGATGACCAGTTTGATGGGATCGAGCACCGCCATCAGGCGCGGCGCGCGCGGTTCTAAATCATCGCGCAGCGCTTGTTCGAGCACACTCATATCAATCCACGAATCGGCCTTCGATACGCCAATGCGTTCACAAAACAATCGGATGCTGGATAGCGTGAAACCGCGCCGGCGCAAACCGGCGAGCGTCGGCAAACGCGGGTCGTCCCAGCCGTCGACATGTTGCGCGTTGACCAGCTGCGCCAGCTTGCGCTTGCTCATCACCGTATAGCTGAGATTAAGACGGGCGAATTCGATTTGTTGCGGCAGCGGCCGTTTAAACACGCCGGCGTCGGCGAGCGCATTCAAAATCCAGTCGTACAGCGGACGATGATCTTCAAATTCAAGCGTGCACAGAGAATGCGTGACGCGTTCAAGCGCATCCGAAATGCAATGCGAGTAGTCGTACATCGGATAAATGCGCCACGCATCGCCGGTTCGATAATGATGGGCGTAACGAATCCGGTACAGGACCGGATCGCGCAAATTCAGATTCGCCGACGCCATATCGATTTTTGCGCGCAATACATGTTCGCCCTCCTTGAATTCGCCCGCGCGCATGCGGCGCAATAGCGCCAGATTTTCCTCTGGGGCGCGCGTCCGGTACGGCGATGCAATGCCCGGCTCGGTCAATGTGCCGCGGTTCACACGCATCGCTTCAGGCGATTGACTGTCCACATACGCGCAGCCGCGCTCAATCAGGATTTCGGCGAAGCGGTAAAGCGTCTCGTAGTAATCGCTCGCGTAATATAAATGTTCAACACCGTCTTTATGCCATGAGAATCCCAGCCAGCGCACCGTATCCATGATTGCGTTGACATATTCCACGCTTTCCTTTTCTGGATTGGTATCGTCCAAACGCAAATGACACACGCCGCCACAATCGCGCGCGATGCCGAAATTCAGACAGATGCTTTTAGCATGACCGATGTGCAGATAACCGTTTGGCTCAGGTGGAAACCGCGTTGCAATACGGCCATTCCATTTGCCGCGGCGCAGATCGTCATTGACGATGGCGCGAATGAAATTGGCTGTGGCTGGTTCTTCAGAGGAAGCATCACGCATGGGAGAGATCGATGAAGGGATGCTGAAAAAACTAAAAATTGTACTGAAAGTGGAAGGCTATCCGCCTTTGCTATACTCGAAAAATGACTGCACAACCTTCTCATATCGATTCAGGAAGAGTACTGGAACTGGCGCGTCAAGTGATTGAGACCGAAGCCGCTGCCGTTTGCGCGCTTGCGGGGCGCGTTAATCAGGACTTCGTCAATGCGGTCGAATTGCTCCTCGGCTGCTCCGGTAAGGCAGTTGTCTCTGGAATGGGTAAATCCGGCCATATCGCGCGTAAACTTGCCGCAACGCTGGCGAGCACAGGCACACCGGCGTTTTTTGTGCATCCCGCCGAAGCGGGACATGGCGATCTCGGCATGATTAGCGTGCACGACGTAGTCATCGTATTGTCGAATTCCGGCGAGACGGAAGAATTGCTCAATATTGTCCCGCGCGTCAAACGGATCGGCGCGCACTTGATTGCAATCACCGGCCGGCCCGCATCGAATTTGTCAAAATTGGCCGATGTACATTTAGATGCCCGCGTTGAAAAAGAAGCGTGTCCGCTGAATCTTGCGCCAACCGCGAGTACAGCCGCAACCCTTGCGCTTGGAGATGCGCTCGCGGTTGCGGTATTCGATGCGCGCGGTTTTAGCGCCGAGGATTTTGCCCGTTCGCATCCAGGCGGCGCGCTCGGCCGCCGTCTGTTGATCTATGTGCACGATGTGATGCGCACGGGTGCGCAATTACCACGCGTGAATCAGCGTGTCACCGTCTTTGAAGCCCTGTTTGAAATGACCGACAAACGGCTGGGGATGACTGCCATTGTCGATGACGCAGGACGGATCCAAGGCATTTTTACAGACGGCGATCTGCGCCGCACACTTGAAAAACACAGTGATTTGAAGCGTCTCCTGATCCGCGACGTAATGGTGCGCAATCCGCATACGATTCGGGCGGATCAACTTGCGGTCGAGGCGGTTGAACAGATGGAGCGATACCGCATCAATCAATTATTGGTTGAAGACGAGCGCGGTACATTGATCGGCGCATTGAATATGCACGATTTGTTTAACGCGAAGGTCGTGTAATGGCAACCGCGCCTATTTCGCCTTGCGCAACCCTCACTGCGCGCGCGGCGCAGGTTCGCTTGATGATTTTCGACGTGGATGGCGTATTGACGGATGGACGGTTGACGTTGAGCGAAACAGGCGTCGTCGCGATGTCCTTCCATGTGCATGACGGGCAAGGCATCAAATTGCTGGCCCAGGCGGGCATGCAGGTTGCGCTCATTACGCGCAGCGCGTCACCCATTATTGCGGCGCGCGCGCGCATTCTCGGTATCGAACGGGTGTATTCAGGTATATCCGACAAAAAAGAGGCCTTTGCCGATTTGCTCGCGCGCACCGGGCTGAGCGCGCAACAATGCGGTTATATGGGGGACGATTGGCCGGACTTGCCCGTGATGCAACAGGTCAATTTTGCGGCGGCGCCTGCGAATGCACGCCCCGAAGTGCGTGCGTGCGCGCATTGGGTCACCCAAGCAAGGGGAGGTCAAGGCGCGGTGCGCGAAGTAAGTGATCTGTTGTTGCGCGCGCAGCATCGCCACGATGATCTCCCCGCGGAAGAGGGCAGCGATTCATCATGCAGCGCACATCACTGACCCAATGGGGGTTGCTTAGCCTCATCGCATTCTTTGCCGGGTTGAGTTATTGGCGTGCACAACGTCATCTCACGCCTGCGCAACACACCCCTTCATCCCAGCTTAAAGAGCACCGCCCGGACGCTTTCGCCGATCAAGCGTCGATTATCATTTTGGATCAAAACGGCGCCGCGCAATATCAAATGCACGCTGAAAAATTTTTCCATTATCCGGATGACGGCACGACCGAAATTCATTTACCCAAGCTGCGCACATCCACGCCCGGGCAAGCGGAGATCACCGGCACCGCAATGCGCGGCGTCATCAATGATCAGAGAACCATCGTGGATTTATACGATCGTGTGCGCATCACGCGCGCGCGCAGCCGCAATGCGCCGGAAATGGAAGCCCGTTCGGCGCATTTCCGCATTTTTATCGATGAGAATAGGGTGGATAGGGCGCAAACCGAACAGCCGGTTCAACTCCGGCGCGGGAATTCGGTGGTGAATGCGGATGGCATGCGTTATGACCCTATCGCGCGCGTGATTGATCTGGAGGGGCGGGTGCATGGTGTGATTCAGGCGCCGGATACGGCTAGAAAAAATCGGTGGCTGCCTCATTAAAACCTTTTTCAAGGGTTTGCACAGTGTCATTGCTCCGCTTTATACAAACGCTTTGCTATGTTTGACGTTCAAAAACGCCGTTTATTTGCCGCAAGCGCGGTGCTATGTACATTTTTATCGGGTGTGATGGCGCGCGCCGAACGCGCGGATCGAGATCAACCGATTTATGTGCAGGCGGACCGCTGGACCCACGATGATCTAAAACAAATCAGCACGCTCTCTGGCCGGGTTGTGGTCACGCAAGGGACCACCGTGCTTAAAGGGGATCGGGTCGTCATACGTGAAGTTCCACCGGGATATTACTTTCTCAACAGCACAGCCAGACATGGCACGCGCGCTTATTTCCGCAGCAAACGGGATCGCGTTGACGAATCTATTGAAGGCGAGGGCGAGCGCATCGACTATGACGGCAAAAATGAGATTGCGACGCTTTCCGGCCATGCCGTTGTGCGCCGTGTCACCGGCAGCGCAACAGTGATTGACGAAATCCACGGCAACGTCATTCGTTACGACAGCAAAAATAATCTTTATACCGCGGAGAGTTCCACCAACGCTTCTGGAAAACCGACTGGCCGGGTGCGCGCGATCTTGTCCCCGCGCACGGGCGCGGCTTCATTTAAAGAAGGGGCGCCTGCTCCGCTTGAGATGAGCGATACGCTGAATAAGAAAACCAAGCCATGAAGGCTGCAGACTGGTTCAGCGGCGCGCCGTCTGCGCGTTCTATGCCTTTACGTCAAAGCGCGCTGGTGGCGCGCCATTTGAAAAAACACTATGGGGCGCGCACGGTCGTTAAAGATATTTCTCTAGAAGTCAAAAGCGGCGAGATCGTCGGACTGCTCGGCCCGAACGGCGCCGGGAAAACCACCTCGTTTTATATGATTGTCGGGCTCGTCCCGCTGGATGCGGGCCAAATTACGCTCGATGGTCAGCCCGTGAGTATGTTGCCGGTTCACCGGCGCGCGCAACTTGGGCTTTCTTATTTGCCTCAGGAAACCTCCGTCTTCCGGAAATTATCCGTCAAACAAAATATTCGCGCTGTTCTCGAACTACAACGTGATGCGCATGGCGCACGTTTTTCAGCAGATGCCATTGCGGCGCGCACCCAAGCGCTGATGGATGAATTACAGATTGCGCATTTAAGTGACCACCTTGCTTTGTCATTGTCGGGTGGAGAGCGCCGCCGCGTTGAAATTGCGCGCGCGTTGGCAACAAGCCCTAAATTCATTCTGCTCGATGAACCTTTTGCCGGCGTTGATCCGATTGCCGTGTTGGAAATCCAGAAAATTATCCGCTTTTTAAAGCAACGCAATATTGGCATTCTGGTCACCGACCATAATGTGCGCGAGGCGCTCGGCATTTGCGATCATGCATATATCGTCAGCGACGGCAGTGTGCTCGCGGTGGGCGCGCCCTCCGAAATCATCGCAAACGAATCCGTGCGCCGCGTCTACTTAGGAGAACATTTTAGGATGTAGGGTATGGTCGTAGCAGAGGGTCGGAATGCCAGGGCCATCCAGATAAGCGCGATGCCGGCCGCCTTCGAAGTGGGTAATCACCAGTGCCAACCGTCGTTGTTCCAGCGCCCAGGATGAGCGCGAGTTTGTGCTTAAAGTGCATTTCACTCTCCTTCCCAAAAACGGCGTTTGCGCTGCCACGGCCGCACCAGCTTTTTCCAAACGAAATAGCCGAGCAACTCAGCGTATAAATCAGCGTGACGATGCTGACCCAATCGGAGATGCGATAGCCCAGAAAGGTCATCACGGTCACATTTGCGGCGGGCGCGATTTTGGCCGCCTCGACGGCCATCCCCGTTTTTTGCATCGCGCACTCCAGAAACAAAAAACCGCCCGCAGGCGGTCAATACGTTTGTAATAGATATCCAGTCAAAGAAGCGAAGCCATACCAAGTACGCGACACTCGAATTTTCCTTGAGAAGGCAGGCATCAGACTATGAAAACGATGACTTACAAAGGTTATATGGCCCGAATTGAATATAGCGATGACGATGAATGCTTTATTGGTCATATCGCAGGTATCCGTGATGTGGTCGGATTCCACGGCGATTCTGTGACAAACCTTCGCGCTGCTTTTATTGAGGCGGTGGATGATTATTTGGCTACCTGTAAAAAGCTTGGACGTCCTGCACAAAAACCCTATTCTGGGAAATTTGTGCTGCGTATTCCGGCTGAGATTCATTCCCTCGTCGCAATGCAAGCAGAAGCATCTGGAAAAAGCTTAAATCAGTGGGCCGTGGAAGCGCTTAAAGAAGCGGCCCATGCTTGATTTCCTCCCTATTTAAAAGTCTTGGGTGTTGAAATGCACCGAAAACTAAGCCTGGAATGGAGTGCCCCTTGGGGTATGATCGTGGCGCATTCAATGCCGAAGAAGCGGCCGCCACGACGATCTCGGCCTATGAAGCCAAAATTGCCGCATTGGAGCACAGCCCCTTGAAGTAGTGGACAGAGACACACGCTTAAAATAAGCGATAGGCCTATGACTGTGTTTATGACTCAAACGCAAGGACAAGGAATGGAAGCATGAACGAGGCCGGAGCGGCGTCGGCGCTGGACGTCAGAAGAAAAGATGGCGCTGGTATGGGAAAGCGTTGAACCTGGCAAGTCCGTCTCTCTGGTTGCGCGGCAGCACAGCTTAAATGCCAATCAATTGTTTCGCTGGCGTAAGCTCTATCAGAATGGGAGTTTGTCAGCGGTGAGCGTGGGCGAGCAGGTTGTACCGGCCTCAGAGTTGAATGAGGCGCTCAATCAAATCAAAGCGCTTCAGAGGCTTCTGGGTAAAAAAACGATGGAACTCGAAATTCTTCGTGAAGCGGTAGAGTGTGGCCGAGTAAAAAAATGGCGGGCGCGCTTACCCTTGTTGCCAGGGGACGGCCGATGAAACGGGTCTGCAACGTCCTAGGTGTAGCGCGCTCCAATCTGATTCACAGACGGTACCGCTCAACCCGATGGCAAGATGGCCGCCGCCATCGACCTACGGACGATGGCGCTTTGATCGATGAAATCAAGCCGCCGATTGTCCATCTGCCAAGCTCCGGCTATCGACAGGTCTGGAGACTGCTGCGTCGGGAACGAATGCACCGCGGCGCAGCGCCTCTCAATGCCAAACGGGTTTATCGGGTGATGCGTATCACGGTTTACTGTTGCAACGCCAATCGGTCATATCCCGTCCTGATCGTCGGCACGAAGGACGGGTTGCCGTTACCCGCAGCAATCAGCGCTGGTGTTCGGATGGCTTTGAGTTTCGTTGCGACCATGGCCAGCCGCTGCGCGTAACCTTTGCCATGGAGTGTTGCGACTGTGAAATCATCAGTTGGGCCGCATCCACCCGCGGACACTGCGGCGATAGGGTGCGGGATGGGATGTTGGCCGCGATCAAGAACCGCTTTAGCTCGGAATTCGGTACGCCAGCGCCCATCGAATGGCTCACCGATAACGGCTCCGCTTATACCGCACACAAAACACGCGCTTTTGCCCTGGAAATCGGCCTTAATCCTTTAACTACGCCTATTTGCAGCCCGCAGAGCAATGGCATGGCCGAGCATTTCGTTAACCATCAAGCGTGATTACATGGCTTTTATGCCTAAACCTGATCCACAAACGGCTGCTCAAAATCTCGCGATGGCCTTTGAGCACTCTAGCGAGCAGCATCCCCATAGCGCTCTGAACGATCGATCTCCTCCTGAATTCAGGCAGGCAACTCTTTCTTAACCCAAGCGGGGTGCAGTGTCCGGTTTTAGGGGGCCATTCCACCTCTACACATGACGCCATCTTTAGTGTCCACTTAAATATCTTAGTGGACATCTATTCTGATGAGCTAAGCCCTTCTTTTATACAAGGCTTTTTGCCGGATGTTTACGATCAAGCGCTCTTTGGAGGCGCAGATCCGTTGGCTGGACCAGGAGATGGCCGGGATTGAGGCCACCCTCCAACCGCAAAAAAGCATCGCAGAAAGGCAATCGGCACAGGCCTTGCTGACCGCCGTTCCGGGCGTGCGAGATTTCACCGCCTGACCTCTGATTGCCTTTTTGCCCGAGCTCGGCCCATGCGCTCATCAGTCGCTGGCCGCTTGGATAGGCGTCGCACCCTTCAATCACGATAGCGGGAAACAGAAGGGTAAACGTTTTATTGAAGGCGGGCGTGCACTCGTGCGTAAGACGCTTTATAGGGCCGCTTTTGCCTGTACTCGATGCAACCGGCACTTGAAACCCTTTGACGAGCGTTTGAGGGCCGCTGGAAAACCGGCAAAACGCATTCATCGCGGTACTTCGTCAATGGCTGACTGGCCTTAACAGCTAGTCCAGCGTCCCTCCCCTTGGCAGGAACATTTAGAAAAAATAGCGTGATATTTATTACAGATGCTCCAGAAGTGGGTCAGTTTAATTGCGCTGGGACAGCCAACGATACTACCGTTACAGACGCCATGAAAATCAGAAAATAAGCAACCATCAGCGGGACAGCGCTTGAAGTATCCAGGCGACTTGCAGCAGCGGACATCAAACCCGTTCCGGTAATTGATATCGCGCCAATCAGTGCACTGGCTGTGCCAGCCGCATTGGGAAAGAGTCCCAGGCAGAAGCTGAATCCCGCCGGAAACAGAATCCCGCAAATCAAGGTGAGCAGCGTCAAACTGAGCCTCAGTCCGTTCAGCGAGAGCGGCATGGCGTAAAACCAGAGGCTGGACAACGCCGCCAGAAAGCTCAGTATGCTCAGTAGAACCCCCATTTTCAGGCGAATATTCCAGCGCACCGTCGCCCGGTTGAGGAGGTTGCCGGCAAGCCATGCGCATCCTAATAAAAATCCGAGCGAGCCGTAGGTGACTGCGCTTTGCCGCAATACAATCTGTACCAGAAACGGACCGACCACGTGGAACATGATCGGTACCGAATACATCAGCGTAATGATCAGCACAAAAGCGCGGAACGGCGTGGATTTGAGAATTGTTCTGTAACAGGAGCGCAATGCCTGGCTTGTCAGAGGCGCGCGGTTTTCAATAGGGTGGGTTTCAGGCAGAACACACAGCAAAGCCAAGATGACACATCCGTAGAGCCATAAAACCCATAACGGCGCGCGCCAGCCAAAATGCTGGGCCGCATAGCCGCCGATGGCCGGCGCCAAAACCGGTCCGAGGGAAAAAGCCAGCGCCAGCGTGCCGGCTGACTTTGTAAGCGCATCGCCTTTCAATAAGTCTGGCAGAATCGCGCGGCATGGCGCCGCGACCGCGGCAACGGCAATGCCTTGTAGGAGCCTTAAGACCATAAAAGCAGACAAGGAAGAGGCCGTGCACATTCCGAAAGTCGCCAGCAGAAATACACCTATTCCGCCCAGCATGATCCGTTTTCTGCCATGGCAATCGGAGAGCGGGCCGAAAAGCAATTGCGCAATGCCATAGCTGACCAGATAAGCGGTGATGGTCCATTGACCAGATTGAGGTGCGGTAGAAAAAGAGTGCACCAGCGCCGGAAGCGCCGGCGTATAAATATCGACGCAAACGCCGGCAATCGGGAGAATCAGGTACGCGCTCCAGACAGCTTTCTTATGACCGGCGGCGTTTTTCATATCAATATTCCAGCATGGGATTTGAGCCGCGTCCTGAAGAATAAAAAAACTATTTTAATTCCAGCCTAATGTGCAAAACAAAATCACAAAGTATTACAGGTATCTTAAAACGCTATCAGTAAAATCTTTCCAACGTTACAGATTTTTCTTAAATATGGATAACGTGATTCAAATTCTGGAGATTTTTATGACTCAAATTAATCCTATTGCGAATGATATATCGAACGTGGATCCTAATATAGGCCCATCCCATCGGGTTCAAAGTTCACCGAGTGAGTACTTGGACGTAATCAATACGATTGAAGACGCAAGTCCTAAACAAATAATCGAGATCGGTCATAACTTTGGGAATCATGCAGAATGGATAGAAACTGCATTCCGCAATTTTAGACGTTCTTTTGAAATGCGGACGGTCCCGGAGAATCACCGAATTGATGAATATTTTTGTAATGTTATGGAAACGCTTTCTAACATTCGAAATGACAGGGGCATCAACCTCAGACAGCAGATTGAAACCCTGTACCAGGATATTGTGAACGTTGAGCGATGTTTAACCGCCGCAGACACTCACCATTACGGAATTAATTTTAAACAAGAAGACTTCCAGCAAGCGGCCAAAGAAATTTTGAGCGCTTGCCGCAATACATTTAATATTGATTTGGAGCCGAACTCCAGAGTGGCCAGGTTCTTAGCATCGGCCCGCCATACTCAAGCGTCGGTTCCCAATATCACCGCGTCATCTTCTGAATCGAATAGACAGACAAGAGCGGCGCCACCGCTTCCCCCCAAACCAGAGGCATATCAATTAGGGGCTCAGCCTGAAAATGACGCTCAGACAACGCACGTTGATACTTCAGAAGATGCAGAGTTGGCGCGGGCCATTGCGATGAGCTTGGAGCGCCCAGAATATACGGAGAATGTAGATATCGCTTCAGATGCAGCCATCGCGGCAGCCCTAGCGCAAGAGACGGAAAATAACAATAGGGCCGATGATTTGGGCTACGTTGAGAACACACGTTCAGATGAAGAAATCGCATTAAATTTACAGATCCAGGAAACAGAACATGATCAGGCGATGAATACGGATACGGTCAATGCCCCCGAAAATGCGCTAATACTTGATGTTGATCCGGCTAATCCTAACGCTTCTGCAGAAGTGATTGATCAAATTGTTTCAGATGCCGAGCGGAATGGAATATCCGTCACCTGGAATTTTGGCAATCTTGCTTGAGGGCTGTTTAAAACGCTTCTCTACCTACACAGGGCACATGGTGCGCGTGTCAATGTGAAGTCGCCTGTTTAAGGCGAGAAAGCCTTCTGAAAAGAGGGCTTTCTTTTTATAAAGGTGCTAGAGCGCATCAGAGATAGCCCAATTATCGTGTCTTAAAGCTGAAATGCTGAATGGCCGGATTACTTAGAGAGGATCAAAATGTTTCCAAATATTCCATACACTGACCCGCAAAATTATTATATATATATGATTCCGAATCTTTAAGAGCTCAATATGAGAACGGAAGAAATGGATCGAGAACGATGTCATTATTCAGTTTATTCCATCGCAGTACGTCTACGGAGAGAATGCTGGAAGCAGGTGTGTATCGGCATACCCTAGATCTGGTCAGCTCGATCCGATTGCTCCGCTGGCGAGCTCATTAAGCACTCAGATACAGATGGGTTGCATCAAGTACGGTCAAGTTCCATTTATCGTTCCAGGCATGCTGAATTTTGGCAACGGCCATTGAGCCTATTTGCAGGTGGATGTGGATCCTATGAATCGAACACTACAGGTGAAAGTAGTCGATAGCCTGCAACCTTCAGATGAGAAAATAGCGTATTTGGAAAGTACATTAGGCGGGGTGGTACATGAATTACAGCGAACGGTTCCCTCCCGCCTTGAAGGCGATATTCAAATCATCTGCACTGGACAGCAAACAGATACCCATAAATTGCATTTGGCGGGTCACGACGGGCAAAAACTGCGGGATGCACTGTGCACTCTGTGGGGTATTAGGGCTGACAGGGGCGCTTCTAGTTCTGGGACAAACCAGGGTCATCCAGTGGATTCGGAGTTGGATTTAGCGATTGCGCAGTCTTGAGCAGGAAGATCGGAACATAGCCCATCTGTTTCCAATAACCCGCTTACTTTTGACACGAGTTCGGATCAAGCCATTGCGTGGGCTTTGCAATATGCCTAACTGCCGCAGGCATGTATTCCACGCTTATTTTGGATACAAAGCGCCGAGCACACGCGGCCCTTTTGCCCCCGTGACTGGCATGAGATCAATCGGTGGACGTTCCACTAAACATTTCGCCAGCCACGCAAAGGCGCAGGCTTCGACCTGATGCGCGGGCATACCCAGTGCATCGGTCGAAGAGAGCGTGCAATCCACTAAACTCTCCTCTTCAAGCGCGTCCTTTAAGGCAGTCATTAACACCGGATTACGCGCGCCGCCCCCACATACATACACAGCCCGGCACGCAGGTGCGTAACGGGCGATATCGCGCGCAATCGCCGTTGCGGTCAATGCGGTGAGCGTTGCTTGTATATCGGCAGGCGTCAGAGACGAAGTTGCACCGGAGCATGACACTGAAAACTGGGCCAGTCGGTCATCCAGTCAATTTGAATTGAACACATCTCGACCGGTGCTTTTGGGCGGGGTTTGCGTGAAATAGGGCTCGGTAAGCAAACAGTGCAGTAAGTCGCGATTCACTTGTCCTTGGGCAGCGAAGCGTCCGTCTTGATCAAAAGGAATACCTGATTGACGCTCGACCCAAGCGTCGAGCAATACATTGCCGGGGCCGCAGTCAAAACCCATCACTGTAGCGTTGACCTCTTGAGGGGGGAGGATCGTGATATTACTGATCCCGCCGATATTGCATACCACGCGCGTTTGATCGGATGCGCTGAAATACATCGCATGAAAAGCGGGGGTTAGCGGCGCGCCTTGACCGCCCGCGGCGATATCTCGGCTGCGGAAATCCGCCGCGATATCGATTCGGGTCAATTCAGCGATCCGCGCGGGCGCGTTGATTTGCCGCGTGTAACCGAGCGCGGGGCAATGGGGATGGTCTGACCGTGCACACCAGCCGCGCGTACCTGCGCGCGCGCAAGCGCGGCGCGCTCGAGCAGTTCATGAATTGCGCGCGCGTAATATTCCGCAAGTTGATTGGCCGCACGCGCTTCGCGGTCGATTTCATTGTCCGCCGGTGTTTGTAATGCGAATAAGGACGCGCGCAGCGTTGCATCGAAACGCACATAAGACTCGGCGAGAACGCGCAGACGCTGATCATGTTCAAACTGGACCGCAATACCGTCCACGCCGTCCAGGCTGGTGCCGGACATCAGTCCAAAATAAATCGCTGGAAGCGCGGACGTGGCTGCCCTATCTCATGTTCAAGGTAGCGCGCGTTATGCAAGATCGAGCACAGAGCCGGAAATAGCACCGATTATGGACGATTGAGCTTTGGGTTCGGTCTTCTGCGCCTGAAGCTGGTGTTCAAAATAATCCTTTAGATGGACAAGGTCTGTCTGAAGCGCTTGTGTGAAGGCATTCAGTGCATGCTCGTAATATTGGTCTGAGCTTTTTTCAGAGGGTTCGGATTGAACGGAGGATTGGGGTCTGGCTGGCTCATTTGAATTATTCAATGAATAACTCAAATCACTATAAATCGCACAACTAGAAGGAAAAATAAAACATAGTGCAATCGATGCGGTTGCTTGGGCAATGATAGGCAGCGGCGCGCCCGCAGAAATGAGCAGCGCAATGACAAACGCAACCATGACCATAGAGAACGCTAAAGCGCTGAGCAGCGCCGCGCCTAATGGATTGATAGAAGAGGGCGCAGGTGGAAGCGGCGATTCAAGCGCTGCAGTCTCTTGCACAGCGCGTTGTAAATTCTGAATCTGTTGAACGCAGGCGTTGATCGTCCGGTCTGGATCCGGGAGGCTGGCTATCGCGCCTGAAGCGGCTGGGCGGCTGGCGTGGAAATATTTCTCAAGCACAGTAAAGGACTGACGCAGTTCTGCTAGGATTGTCTGAATACCGTCCAGTGTTTCCCAGCCGGATTGCCGCGCTGCTTGTTCCGAAGCGTCAATATGCCGCTGGTGCAACGCACAACGGAAATCCTGATGCAGGATATCCAGTTTTTGGAACATCAGATCAGGCGAACAATAGGCGGAAGACGACGGCGCAAACATGGTTTACCCTAACATTCTAAAAATCACCTATCCAGTTTAAACAGTATCAAGCGATGCGTCAAAGTGGCATTCCCTCCGATTGTGTCATCACGGACGAAGTCCGCCATGCCCTCGCAATCGTCCGCCGCGGCTGTGATGAGTTGCTGGTTGAAGATGAATTCGCGCAAAAGCTGGCGTACAGCGTGGCCACGGGCCAGCCTTTAAGAATCAAGCTCGGGCTCGATCCGACCGCGCCGGATATTCATCTCGGCCATACAGTCGTGCTGAACAAAATGCGCCAGCTGCAGGATTTGGGCCATAGGGTTATTTTTCTGATCGGCGATTTCACCGCGTTGGTCGGCGATCCTTCCGGACGCAATGCGATGCGTCCGCCGTTGTCGCGCGAACAGATCCGCGCGAACGCGCAGACGTATTTTGAACAGGCCACGCAGGTTTTAGACCCTCGAAAAACCGAGATTCGTTACAACAGCGAATGGTCAACTGCACTGGGCGCGGAAGGGCTGATTCAACTCGCGTCCCACTACACAATCGCCCGCATGCTTGAACGCGAGGACTTTAGGCGCCGGTATCAGGCGAACGTGCCGATTGCGGTCCATGAATTTCTGTATCCGCTGCTGCAAGGGTACGACTCAGTCGCATTGCAGGCGGATCTCGAACTCGGGGGCACGGATCAGAAATTTAATCTGCTCGTCGGCCGTGAATTACAAAAACACTATCGTCAGACGCCGCAGTGCGTGCTCACCATGCCGCTGCTTGAAGGTCTGGATGGCGTTGAAAAAATGTCGAAGTCCAAAGGCAATTATGTGGGCATTGCCGAGCCGCCGAATGAAATGTTCGGTAAATTGATGCGTATTTCCGATCCATTGATGTGGCGTTATTACACGCTCTTATCGTCGCGCAGTTTGGAAGAGATCGAAGGCTTTCAACGCGCCGTGCAGGACGGCCGCAATCCGCGCGATTTCAAAGTGCAGCTCGCGCAGGAGATCGTCGCTCGCTTTCATTCATCCACTGCCGCGGCGCGGGCGCTGGAAGACTTTAATCATCGCGCGCACGGCGGCATTCCAGACGAAATCCCGGCGCTCACCTTGACAGGGTCGCCGCTTGCGATTGGAACGCTGCTCAAACAGGCGGGCTTAACGCCGTCGAGCAGCGCAGCGCTGCGCAGCGTCGAACAGGGCGGGGTGCGGATCAACGGCGCGACGATCCGCGACAAAGCGCTCAAAGTGGTGGCTGGAACGTATGTTGTGCAGGTGGGCAAGCGCCGCTTTGCGCGCGTCACAGTCGCGTTTTAACACTTGCTTCTAGCGTTCCAAATAGCGTTGCGCATCGAGCGCGGCCATGCAGCCGGAACTGGCGCTGGTCACGGCCTGCCGGTAAATAGGATCCTGTACATCGCCGGCCGCGAAAACGCCAGGGATACTGGTTGCGGTCGCATTCCCGACGCGCCCGCTGCGCGTGACGATATAACCATTTTCCATTTCAAGCTGGCCGCTGAAAAATTCGGTATTCGGTTGATGACCAATCGCGATAAATACGCCTGAGAGCGCAATTTCGCACAACCGCTCCGTTTTTACATGCCGGATGCGGATGCCGGTCACGCCTTGCGCATCGCCGAGCACTTCGTCGAGTACATGATGCCATTGAATCTCAACCACACCTTCCCGCTCCTTGGCACGCAGCCGGTCGACCAGAATCGGCTCGGCTCSRAACSCGCCGCGCCSGTGAATCACCGTTACTTTGCGCGCGATATTCGCGAGATAGAGCGCTTCTTCAACGGCGGTGTTBNCCSCCGCCGACAACGGCTACGTCTTGCTGCCGGTAGAAAAAACCATCGCAGGTCGCGCAGGCAGACACGCCTTTACCCATAAACGCTGTCTCGGACGGTAAACCCAGATATCTTGCTGACGCGCCGGTCGCAATAATCAATGCGTCACAGGTGTACGCGCCTGCGTCACCGGTCAGCCGGAACGGCCGCTCATTCAGATGCGCTGTATGGATCTGGTCATGAATAATGTCGGTATTGAAGCGTTGCGCGTGCTCAAGAAAACGCTGCATCAATTCTGGCCCTTGTACGCCCGCTGCGTCCGCAGGCCAGTTTTCCACGTCAGTAGTCGTCATCAACTGGCCGCCCAGCGCATGGCCGGTAATCAACGCCGGCGCTAAGTTCGCGCGCGCGGCGTACACGGCGGCGGTATAGCCCGCGGGGCCTGAGCCAAGGATCAGGACTCTGGCGTGTCTGGCTATATTTGGCATCGTGAGCGGGTGTTCAAACGTGAAAATAGAATAGGTAGGCGATTTCTAAATTAGCTCGTGCCTTGCAGATTGATAGCAAATAGTATAACTTGCTACGCAATATAGCATGACCTGAAGGTGTGATAGCAATGCCCGCCGTTATAGTACGTAACCTTTCGGAAGAAACGCATCGCGCCCTCAAGGTGCGCGCGGCCCGGCATGGGCGCAGCACTGAGGCTGAAATCCGTGCCATTCTTGAGAGCGCTGTGCGGGTGAAAGGACGCATCAGACTTGGTTCTTTGCTGGCTGAGATCGGCCGGGAGGCTGGAGGCGTCGATTTTGAGATTGAGCGCGACAAGACCTTGGCCGGGCCGATGCGCTTCGAATGATTCTGTTAGATACAAATGTCATCTCAGAGCCGTTGAGGTTGGCKGGCGMSCCCGCCGTACTGGCATGGCTTGACGCGCAAATGGTCGAGACGCTCCACCTGTGCGCAATCAGCCTGGCTGAGCTTCGTTTCGGAATTGCCGCCCTTCCGGCGGGCAAGCGTAGAGACGCGCTGCATGACAGTCTTGAGCGGCGCGTCGTACCGTTATTTGGCGAGCGCATTTTGCCTTTCGATGTTGCGGCGTCTAGCGCCTATGCGCCGCTACGCGCGCGTGCCTGTATGGCTGGCAAGGCCATCTCTCCCGCAAATGGCTACATTGCCGCCATCGCCGCCGCGCATGGTCTGATGGTCGCAACGCGCGATACTGGCCCATTTGAAGCCGCCGGATTAACGGTCATTAACCCTTGGGAACGCAGGAAAATCCACCTTCATGGCTAAATCCACCCTTTCGACTGCTTCTCCCTCGCCGCCTCGAACGCCGCGTCTATTGCTTGAAACGCGCTGGCTAGGTCAGATTGCGCTCGTTCTCTTTTTATCGATGGCGCTGATCAGTTATTCCCCTTCGGATCCAAGCTGGACGCATGCGGTGCAGACAGCGTCCGTCCTCAATTGGGGCGGACGCATCGGAAGCTGGAGCGCGGATTTATTGTTCTTATGGTTTGGTTTTTCGTCGTGGTGGTGGTGCGCATTGCTGGCACGGCGCATTGTGCTTGGATACCGGCGCATCACACGCGCCTTCGCGCAAGACGGCGCAGAAACGGAACACGCGCGCACCGGCATCCGCGGTGGATGGATCGAAGCGCCTGCGTTTGGATTGGTGTTAATCGCCAGTACAGGACTTGAAGCGTTTCGGATGTGGCCGTTTTCAGCGGCGCTGCCGCATGGGCCCGGCGGCGTGCTGGGAAGTGTCGTCGCCGCTGCTTTGCAACAGGCGCTTGGACTCACTGGCGCGGCGCTGGCTTTACTGTGGACATTCGCGATTGGCGTGTCGCTGCTGTTTCGCTTTTCATGGTTGAATACCGCCGAGCACCTCGGCCGCGCTCTCTTTGCAGTATTCCAATTTGTGCAGCGCTTCTACGGCGCATGGCGTGACCGCAAAGCGGGCGCAGCGGCGGCGCACCAGCGCGAAGCCGCCCTTGAACAAGATCGGATGCGTCTGGAAGCGCATGAGCCGGTTCAAATCGTGCCCGCAGTGACTGCGGTCGCGAAGTCCGAACGCGCGCAGCGGGAGAAACAGCACGTTCTGTTCGAGCATTTGTCAGCTGAAAGTCTGCCGCCTCTATCGCTGCTTGATGCACCGCCGCCGGCGCAGGAAACAATCAGTCCGGACACGCTCGAATTCACGTCACGATTGATTGAAAAGAAACTCAAAGACTTCGGCGTTGAAGTCAATGTGGCCGCTGCGTATCCAGGGCCGGTCATCACCCGCTATGAAATTGAGCCGGCGGTCGGCGTGAAGGGCAGCCAGGTTGTCAGTCTGGTCAAAGACTTAGCGCGCTCCTTAGCGCTCGTCTCAATTCGCGTCGTCGAGACGATTCCCGGCAAAAATTATATGGGGCTTGAATTGCCGAACCCGCGCCGGCAAACCGTGCGTTTATCCGAAATTCTGAGCGCGCAGGCGTATGCGGCATCCAATTCCCGGTTGGCAATGGGACTCGGAAAAGACATCAGCGGCAAACCCGTCATTGCGGATTTAGCCAAAATGCCGCATTTGCTGGTCGCCGGTACAACTGGTTCGGGTAAATCGGTCGGGGTGAACGCGATGATTTTGTCCTTGCTGTATAAAGCAACGGCCGAGCAAGTGCGGATGATTTTGATCGATCCCAAAATGCTGGAACTGAGCGTTTACAACGGTGTGTCGCATTTATTGTGTCCGGTCGTCACCGATATGCGGCAAGCAGCGCATGCGCTGAATTGGGCGGTCGCTGAAATGGAGCGCCGCTATAAATTGATGAGCCAGCTGGGCGTGCGCAATCTCAGTGGTTATAACCATAAAATCACTGAGGCGGACAAGCGCGATGAAAAAATCCCCCATCCGTTTAGCCTAACGCCCGATGCCCCGGAGCCGCTCGCGCGGCTGCCGCAAATCGTTGTTGTCATCGACGAATTAGCCGATCTGATGATGGTGGTCGGCAAAAAGATTGAAGAATTGATTGCGCGGATTGCGCAAAAAGCGCGGGCGGCCGGAATTCATTTGATTCTGGCGACGCAGCGGCCTTCGGTCGATGTGATTACCGGCTTAATTAAAGCCAATGTGCCGACGCGCATCGCGTTCCAGGTGTCGTCGAAAATCGACTCGCGCACCATTCTGGACCAGCAGGGCGCCGAATCGCTGCTCGGCATGGGTGATATGCTGTATCTGCCGCCGGGGACGGGTTTGCCAATGCGCGTGCACGGCGCGTTTGTCTCCGATGACGAAGTCCATCGCGTGGTCGAGAAATTGAAAGCGCAGGGCGAGCCGGATTATGTCGAAGGGCTGCTCGACGGCGGCGCACAGAGCGAAATGAGCGAGCTCTCTGGCGGCGCGGGCGGTGAGGCAGACGCGGAAGCCGATCCGCTTTATGACCAAGCGGTCGAAATTGTGATTAAAAACCGGCGCGCATCGATCTCGCTGGTGCAGCGGTATTTGCGGATCGGCTATAACCGCGCCGCGCGCTTGCTCGAGCAGATGGAGCAGGCTGGACTCGTTTCAGCAATGACATCGAGCGGCAATCGCGAGATTTTGGCGCCGAATCGAGAGGATTGATTAAGATGTATCGAGCCCTTTTATTATGCTGGACAACACTTGGTTTTGCTTTCTTAATGGCGCTCTGTCGCGCATCGCCTGCCTGCGCAGGCGGCATCGAGCAATTGCAGACCTTCGCCGCGCAGGTGCACACGGCGCGCGGCCGCTTTGTCCAGAAATTGATCGAGGCGCCGCCGCGCAGTGAATCAGTGCGTCAGGCACATTCACCCAAGCCGGCGCGCGCGCGCATCTCAAGCGGCGCTTTTCTATTCTCCCGCCCAGGACAATTTATTTGGCAGTACGA
>LXRJ01000114.1 GCA_001684025.1 Candidatus Glomeribacter gigasporarum
TCACCCGTGTTCCGTCAGCGTAATAGGCGCGTACAGTCAGCCAATCTCTATCTAAAGTATCTTCTTCCAGACGGATGAAGAGTGTTTGACCTTGATATTCAAAGGTTTCCAGAAGTTCAGATGGCATCAGACGCGCCCGTTTCTGTGGATAAGCCTCTGGACTTCTGAGCGGGCGTGCTTATCCAATGCCCCTTCCGCTAGATTTATTAAAAAATAGGCAGGATCTTATTCGGGACAGTTTGCTCCGAAAGTCGGGACCTATAAATATCTTTATAAATCAACAATTTAGGTATGAAAGAGCTGGATAAATGGGGTAAGTGCGGACCGGATTTACGCTCTACTCAAAGCACTGGCTAATCGCTATACTTAATCAATGCAACCCAAACGCAAATCTACAGAATTAGCGCAACAAATTTCTAGTTTTGCTCGTCAGCCGGTGCTTGATGAACTGACCTTTCGCCGCCTAGAGCGAGAATGTCTGCAACTTACACAACTGTCCGCTAAGTTTGCCGTGGAGGGCCATATACTTCTAGGTATCTTGTATGCCAACATGGGTAGAAGGACTGACTGCACAGCGCATTTTGATCGTCTCTTATCCATAAAGCATGGTTCACGCCTTCGCATGCGGTGTAACACATCCGTCTGCTACATAAAACTTGGATTGCTTCAACAGGCCGTAAATGTCATCCTAGAAATAGAAAGTCTAACGGATAATCCTGAAATACTTGGATGGTTGCTGACTGATGCGAGTCAATGTGGAATGTATGTGACGGCCAATCGATTGTTAGAGCGACTTGGAAAGATGGAAAAAGATAAAGCCTTACATGAGCGTTGTTTTCAAGTGCCCATCAGCGCTGAATTACTGGCTGCTCGGGGACTCACTGAGCAAGATTTGATTGATCGACAAGCTGTCGCTGCGGATATTGCATTTTCTACTTGCGGCGTTATTCAAGGATCAAAAGTGTCTATTGTAGAGGATGCTTTGTTGCACGCATTTGTTGTACGTTGCTCATCTATGCAAAAACTGGTTGAAGCGGATTGGGCCATTGCCGAACAATTGACCACACAATTCGATGATCCGCTCAGCGATATCATCACATTTTCCACACTGTCGTATAGTGAACAGGAACGCTCAGAGACGGAGAGGCTGAGTGAATTCTCTTGAGTTTCTTCAAAGCGCCAAACGTTTGCTTCAACCCGAAGCCGTTGAAGTGGATAGACGCAATGCGATCAGCCGTGCCTATTATGCTGTCTTCCACACTGCAAAATTGACTGCGGATCAATTATCGTGGCCTTTATACAATGGCTCTACACACGAGCGTTTGTCTCAACGATATGCTGATAACGGGCAAAATGCGCTGGGTTATCGCTTGAAAGATTTGCATCGCCATCGAGTAAAAGCGGATTATCGTCTCCGGTACATCATTCAATATTCTGAAGGTGAAAAGCAAATCGCCTCTTGTGAAGATGTGCTCAAGCGGATAAGCGCCCTGCGGGCGTGAGGTATTCCCACTTGGAACGGCTATGTCAACATAAATTACCTGCGTATTGACATAGAATCGGTGGAATATTGACTTAGTGCGCGTCCCATACCTGTGAGCTATGCTGCAACTGCCGATAAAAGGTTCGCCATCCTAACGTCTGCTCTTTCCACTGCCGGCAGGCGCGGGCATTGAAGGTGTTTGTTTCGGCGATTTCAGTAAGCGGAATGCCGGCGGGTGCTCGGTCAGACTGGGTGGTAAGAAATGTCAATGTAATACACTATATGCAACCCGCATAAATGCGCAAACTCCCAAGAGGAGGCCCTGATGATTTCCGTATTCGATGTGGCGAACTATTTTTTGTCGCTGGTGGAGGAAGAGGTCGGTGACGCTTTATCAAATCTGAAGCTCCAGAAGCTAGTTTACTATGCGCAGGGGTTTCATCTGGCGTTGTTTAATCGCCCCTTATTCGAGAACGCGATTGAAGCATGGACACACGGGCCGGTGATTCCTGAGCTTTATCGCGCCTATAAGAAATACGGCGCGGGCGCTATCCCTCGACCCGTCGATTTTGATCCGGACATTTTTGATCGTGAGACGTGTGAACTATTGGATGAGGTATACCAAGTGTACGGCCAATATTCCGCGTGGATGCTGCGCGATATCACGCATCAAGAGGGGCCTTGGGTACAAGCGTTTAATGAAGGAGGATTCGGAACAGAAATTGAACACAAAGCGATGCAGGACTATTTCCGCACGCAGCTTAAAAATTAACGGATGGGTAAACTCAAACCGCCCGCCGGTAAGCAAGGCGAACGCGCTCGTACTCCGCAGGTCACGCCGCTCTCCACCCAACACATGCGGCCTAAATTTTCCCTTGAATATATCCAAAAAAGCCATTGTGTATCCCGCTGTACCAAAGAAGAAAAAGCAGCGCTCATTGAGCGATTGCATGAACTCAGCAAATTGACTTGGCAGAAAATCATGCAAGCGGGCAAACACGGACAAGGCTGTTCAACACTCCCCCGCAACGCCATTCCATCTATTCCATCCTTCATTCCTGAAGATACGAATATTCTCCTTTCGCTTTAATGGCAGAGCGCCGATGGTTGGTTTCCGGCATCATGAGGTCTTTTTTTATTGTGTGGCTGGATAGAGACTTTACACTGTATAAACATTAGCGCGGGCTGACGTGCGCCTCTTGCAACTGCCGATAGAAGTCCCGCCACCCTAACGCCTGCTCTCGCCAAAGCCAACAGACGCGGGCGTTGAAGGCGTTGGCTCTGGCGATCTCAGTAAGCGGAATGCCGGCGGGTGCTCGGTCAGACTCGGCGGCGGCTCCGGTAGTCCGACCGGAGAAGGCGGCATTGTAGCTGCGCACGAAACCAATATTAACGCCAAAGCGGGCGCTATCCTCTAAAGTGACATAGACGGGAACCTCCTTGATAATGGCGTCGCCCTTTTCTTTGACGACTTTGATTCGGTCGCGGTAACGCACTTCAACGCGCGTGACGACTCTGGCCTGCGCTTTTTCAAGCCGGGCGTTGGCCGAAGCGATTTCTGCCCGATAGGAGACAAGCGCCGCCTGAGCGCGCGCCAGCCGTCCTTCATAGCGCATGGCTTGGAATTTCCAGATAGCCGCGCCTGCCAGAAACGCGCCGATGAGGCATGTAGCAACAGACAAACGTCCACCGCTTAAAAGACGGATGAGTGCATTCATCAGGTGAACCAGCGAATTAGTAGGGGCATAGCCACATGAATGAGCAAAAGTAAGATGAGCGCCCAAACAATGCGTCGCAGCTTAGATGAACGGTCAATGAGTTCGAGCATCTTCATCCCCACGCATGAACGGCCCAGATGAGCGTCGCCACGCCTCCACAGGCAGCGCCGATGGCCGCGATGACATATGAAATGCCGATGCGCGCGGCAAATTTTTCTGCGCCGGCTAAATCCAGTTGACCGGTGATATTCATCTTTGTAAACTTTATCTAAGTTCTGCTCCTTGCTATCTCCAAGGGGTGGAAACAAAAAGGCCCTGACTGTTCAAGCAGTACAGGGCTTTTGCTTTTTAAGCTCAGAGCGGCTTTATTCTTCGCCGCTGATTTTTGACGACGCCACGATCTACCCGTGTTTAAAAAAAGCAAGTGCTCGGATGATTTCAGGCGCACGCCAAGCCGCAATGCCAACCAATACAATGAGAACGATATGCTGGAGGATTTTGCGAAACGCTTTCGGTGTGACGTTGACGATTTCCATCGCTTCACCACCAACGGATTACCTTAACGAGTGGAACAATGGCTAATGCGAACATGGAAAGTCCACCAAACAAAAGGGTGACACCGATACAAAGCCGGAGCCAAGGACTTAACCAGCCYTCMAATTGGATGCTTTTAAGTGTCATGCGCAGTGTGCTTTTGTTATACTKCAATGAAGTTCTKCTCCTTGRTGCTATCAAGGGGTGGAAACAAAAAGGCCCCGNACTGYTKGMYRYAGYYNGGRGCYTTTGCTTWTTKARNAYGGCTTYNTARGGCWGNCGNCNCTCGCACAACTGCCGCTCRATGCGGCGGCGYTTGATCAAGCCGGCCTGAATCCGTTTGATGCGGGGGTTCGCTCTGTCCCGGCCGTAAATCCAGCGGGACAATTCCGCACATGCCGATGCACCTTCGCCGGCGTTGATCCGCCGTAAGAGCGTCGAACGGGCGAATTGCACCTCTCCAAAGTTGTGGACAAAGAAGGCGAGCGCCGCACGGCGGGGTTCGGGTAAGGGCGCCGTGATTCTCCGATCCACAGCGGCCAAGGCTTCGCTTAAATCCTGATGTAGCAGGTGTTCGCATTCACGATGGTTCAGTGTCTGACCGAGCGCCACGCCGTGCGTATGGCCATAGCAAATGGCCGGAATGCCGCCGCTATCCAGATAGGCGCGATGCCGGTCGCCTTCAAAGTGCGTAATCATTANGGTGGCGGCCGTCACCGCGCCGGCGCCCGCAGCGAAGGCAAGGGCGTGTTGAAATCGCATTTCACTCGCCTCCCAAAGCCCTTGTCCTTACCCACATTTGCAGTGATAGTGGAAATTTTGCAGGATGAAAGCCAAATGCTGTCAGC
>LXRJ01000408.1 GCA_001684025.1 Candidatus Glomeribacter gigasporarum
TGTTACTTTGGGCATCTATAGTATGCTATATAAATTACTAAAATATGAAATCAAAAATTTTGTTGATAAATAGATAATAATTTTTTTTTATAGTATATTTTTTAATATCTATAATGCTAAAATATCAAAACACTAAAACATTAAAATACAAACTAGGATATTCTATAGAATAAGTAGGCAATATAAGATATAAGCTTTGCTAATGATTTGTAATCATTAATTTTTTAATAGCAGAGTTTCAGAGTTTGTGAAGTTTGTCCACCTATTCTATAGAACATCTTACAAACTATATCACTTTGGGTATCTATAGTATACTGTAGATTTAGTGTTTTAGTATTGAAGTGTTTATGATTTAGCATTTTAGTATTTTAGTATTTTARTATTTTAGNATTTTAATATTTTAGTATTTTAGTATTTTAGTATTTTTTTTGGTATTAAGGTGAGGCTTTGTTCATATCTTTATTAATAGTTTTTAGTATAATAACTGTGTTTTAGTGTTTTAATATTTTAGTATTTTAATATTTTAATGTTTTAATGTTTTAGTGTTTTAATGTTTTAGTATTTAGTGTTTTAGTATTTAGTGTTTTAGTATTTTAATGTTTTAGTATTTTAGAAAATTTGTTTTAAATATGGTAGTTATGATAGGTTAATAATGGGTTCATCATATATRTCTAWRNTAATCAGCTAAAATTATT
>LXRJ01000411.1 GCA_001684025.1 Candidatus Glomeribacter gigasporarum
CAGCTTCATATTCTGAAATTATCAGGCTAATCTAGGTGAGTTTTAATGAGCAGCCAGGGATCTGCTTCCACCYCCCCCAGCCACTGGCCCCCCGGGCCTTAGGGCGAAGGTTGAAAGGTAACTCGACTCAATAGGCCTTGAAGTTCTTATGCCAGCTCTAAGGCCAATAGTCCGCTGGATAGTCTTAGACTACCCCCGGGGGTTTTGAAGACTCCTCTCTACCTTCACAGTACTAAAGAGGGAAGAAGGCTTCTGAAGATTATTGCTTCAGAGTGAAAATGATCCTTCTATAAGAGATTAAGGGGAATGGGAGGGAGAGAGGGGGGAGAAGGAGTTAGATGAATCCGTTAAATAGAACTGGCTCAAGGGGTATAGGTACAGTTAATATCCTGTGATAAGACTGCAGATCTCTTCATCCAATTTTCTCAAGCTTACCGGGCTGCCTAGAGACTCTTTAGGCCCATTTATGACGGATAACGGAAACCCCCCTCGTATTACCGCGACTGCTGGCACGAGGTTTGGTCGGGACTGATAGCAGAGATATCTCATCATGCTCCTCTACTTAGGGATAGAACCTTAATAGGAATCTCCCATCTAGTTGGCTGGATCAAGGTTGCCCTCATTGTCCAATATTCCCCACTGCTGCCGACCCTCGGTCGGGTGGCCCTTGTTTCAGTGCCACTGTGACTGATT
>LXRJ01000433.1 GCA_001684025.1 Candidatus Glomeribacter gigasporarum
AAGATCAGGTTCATGTAACATGATCCGTTGCATGAATGGCRTGATCGTCAAATTAGTGAATGCATAAATATTAAGTAATAGTTTAATGCTTGTAACCAGATAATGATTTATCTGATGATAATCTTGTATTATATATAGAGCGATCTCTAATAAAGAAGAGGGAGTTAGTTTAGCAAAAAAGAAGAAACCATTCTAAGTGAACAAGTGACCAAAAGGTTCGTGTATGTATTTAACAAGGTGGAAGATCTGGTACGATATACCAGTCAAGCAAAACTTAAGCAAAGCGAGCAGACTCTTAGTGAGATCTGACCCAAAGATTGGTAAAGTGGAACTTGTACACAACAGTTACTATTGTTTTATTGTGTTAAAAAATATTTTTGTTTAAGAAAGCTTTATGAAAAAAATTTTTGTTTAATTTTAATGTGTAATATGTATTTATTTTATTAACTATACATATTTGATATTTATTATCCAAATGTTTAATAATTAAGAACTTTAATAAATTATTATCATTTTGAATCGAATAAGAATTTTGAAAAACTACAAAAAAAGCATGCGAATTGAATAACTATAATACTATAGACTAAAAGTTATAAGACAGGAGTTAGGTAAAAAATAATTTTGAGATATCTCTGAGAAATGATATTT
>LXRJ01000491.1 GCA_001684025.1 Candidatus Glomeribacter gigasporarum
ATCTGGAATGCTAATAATATTAATTTTAAATATATTGCTTATAGAGTTGATTTCTTAATGGCTGATGGTAATGAAATGAGATCTCAAAAAGTTGTTATTASWSDHRYDDDTRRTKATNATGATGATRATRAWKAATWWTWTTATTATACTAGGTTTTGTTTCAAGAGAACCAGTAATTATTTTTAATTCAAAAGATTTATTTAGTTTAATGCATTAAAATATTACCAATAAAGATAAATTATCTATCCAATTTTATTATAAATACTTTGTATTTTTTTCTATCAAATTATCATGGATAATAAAAATTTATTAATAACTCACGGTAAAATATATTTATTTTATTATTAATTATTATTATTGTTAAATTAATATACTATTAGCTATTCTATGTGCAAGCTCGTCTTTAATTTTTATACCGATTGGTATTTACACTGCATATTTTGGACGTAAAATTATTCCATCATATTGGTTTAATATACATTGGATCGTACAAATTTTTTTTTCTACATTACYTCTATTCATCGGTTTCATTATCATACAT
>LXRJ01000567.1 GCA_001684025.1 Candidatus Glomeribacter gigasporarum
ATGACACTTTCCCTTTCTGAGAAATCAACAAGGCTCCCAAGAACATCACTAATAAACTCATTCATATCATTTTTATTTATTCTTAAATCATCAGCGAGGGCGTTTACAAATTCTTTAGCAAAAAGTTTATTTTCCATGGATTGCATTCTAAAGTTAAACCGTAACATTTGATTAAACTGATCAGATATAAATAGGAACTTTGTATTATACAGATATATTTGGTCAGGATTTACATTCGATATTTAAATTTAAATTGATATATCTATTGATTACATTCAGAGTAAACACGTGAATTATGAGGAATATCCACGCCAATATATTGGTTGTAGAACTGCTTTACCGCGTGATCTTCTTTGGATATTTTTGACAAACGGTCATATACTCCTCTTGTTAGATTTACCACACCTAATGAATCATGYGAAATAACACGTGAGATCGC
>LXRJ01000585.1 GCA_001684025.1 Candidatus Glomeribacter gigasporarum
TTGCCGAGAAAGGTCTACCTGGTATTTGACGCCATGATTTCATGGCTTTTTAAAGTCATGAAATCATAAAAAACAAGTATTTTCTATGAACAGTGACAACCTTGATTAGCTCATTTCTAAAGCAT
Source organism: Candidatus Glomeribacter gigasporarum (assembly GCA_001684025.1). Taxonomy (GTDB): domain Bacteria; phylum Pseudomonadota; class Gammaproteobacteria; order Burkholderiales; family Burkholderiaceae; genus Glomeribacter; species Glomeribacter gigasporarum_A. The sequence goes on from LXRJ01000585.1 coordinate 126, forward strand.
TGGCTATTGAAGTCGAAGAGGCTCTGAGAGCAGGGAAAATCGGCTATATGGCTAGGGCGCTTGTCCAAGCAACCTTACCTCACAGTCGAGTAAACGGGCATGAGTTTGAGCGCACAAACGGCCTGTTTCGTCTAACCATTCTAGCAAGTTCTAAGGTTGGTTTGCCTTACGGGAGTATTCCTAGACTATTGCTCGTTTGGATTTCTACAGAGACAGTTAGAACTCGTCAGGAAACTTTAGTTCTCGGCAATACATTATCCGGTTTTATGAAGCAGCTTGATCTAGTACCGACAGGT
>LXRJ01000704.1 GCA_001684025.1 Candidatus Glomeribacter gigasporarum
GATGCGGTGGAAATCGACTTTCAGGAAGACGACGGCGGCAATGGCTGCGCGGGCTGGCGCTTCTACAACGATGTCGAGCGCCCTTTACCCTGTCCATCCGGCGAGTTCTGGCTGGTGCACAAACACGGTTCGACACTCAAGTTTATGAATGACGGCAATGTGGAATTGCGCGCTTCGAAGCATCTGAATGTCACTGTAGAGGGCGATGCGCAGATCAACGTAGAGGGCGATGCGCGTCTCGATGTAACTGGAAAGCTCAACAGCCGTGCTGCACAGTGGAATCACAACGGGCCGGTGAAGATCAATGGCAATACCGTGATCGACGGCGCTTTA
>LXRJ01000751.1 GCA_001684025.1 Candidatus Glomeribacter gigasporarum
CAGCGCTTCATGAAGCGCCAACATAGCCAATCTCTCGCAAACATTCATACAGCCTCTGCGCCGTGCGCCGCCTCCTGCGGGGCAGCTTCGCTTCTGCCTCCAGCCATTGGATGGGCTTGAAACAGCCACAGCTTCGGCGCCACAATCGGCCTCCTTGTGTATTGCGGTTCCTCTAACGTATCGAGTTGTTTCCTGACCCTCGGCCTCGATCATCCCATCTCCCGCGCAATCTCGCTCATCTTCTGTTTCTGTACGTGATGCCGGCCTCTTATCTCATAAATCATGTCCATGTAAATCA
>LXRJ01000754.1 GCA_001684025.1 Candidatus Glomeribacter gigasporarum
AAATTTGCTTAACCTTGAAGCGGACTTCATAACTCGAAAGTGGTACGGCTAATTGGGAGCAGGTCAGATTGAGTGGGCGCCGCCAGCCGTTTACTGCATCCATTGGTTGAGGCGTTACGCCATCATGTGTTAAAGGCGGACAAACTTCATGCGGATGATATCCCGGTACCGGTGCTGGAACCGGGTTCTGGTCAAACCAAAACAGGACGGCTCTGGACTTATGGTAACCGTCCGGTTCTGCCACATTGACAGAGGACGCTCAATCTGTAATGGGGTATTTTCGGATGGAGCGTGTC
>LXRJ01000760.1 GCA_001684025.1 Candidatus Glomeribacter gigasporarum
ATTGATCGGGTGTTCGGGGATGCGCGCGAGTACAGAGCACAAATAGACGTAAGGGTCGAAGCCGTTGAGTTTGGCGGTGCCGATCAAGCTGTAGAGGGCGGCGGCGCGCAGCCCGCCGGCATCGGAACCGGCAAATAAAAAATTCTTCCGGCCCGGTGCCACCGTGCGCAATACGCGTTCAGCGGCATTATTGTCGATTTCAAGCGAGCCGTTCTCACAATAACGGGTCAGTGCCTCCCACCGAGCCAACGCATAGCGGAGCGCCCCTGCAAGTGCCGATTTCTGAGAAATA
>LXRJ01000084.1 GCA_001684025.1 Candidatus Glomeribacter gigasporarum
AGGGTTTACAGGCGCGCTGTGATAGATAGGCTAGGGAGAGTCGCCGCGTATGCGGCCCCGGTCTGATGGATGCGAGAGGTATCGGCATCGTGGATTTCAAYACRCCYSMACTACARGATCATTACSTMTCKGTGCTGGAGCGGATYCGGMAGTGGATCGCGCACCTSGCCGGCTGGCTSGARGAYGCSRSCCCCGACMAYACMCCRGYRGGKACAAAGCGCTGGAGTGARGCCAAYCRKCGCTTCGAGCGYTTYGACGGCGCGGTCTGGCAACCRCTCGCTCAGCAGTAYCGGATCAATGTCGATCAGGYGGRKGGACGGGACGTCGGCAACGCCGAAGGCCAAATTGCTGTCAACAACGGCGCGCTCAATCAGAATCTGAATGCCGAAAAACTGGGCGGACAACCGGCCGCCTATTATGCGARCCAAGCGGATGCACAGGCCCGTGTCGCCAAAGCCGGAGAYACGATGACGGGGCCSYTGRYCYTGTCGGGCRATGCGRCMGMMCCKYTMCAGGCCGTACCCAAACAGCARCTGGACGCTGCGCTKCARGGRGCGATTCCCGCCGATGGYTCGGTRACRGGCCCGAAGATTGCSCCMGGCGCGGTCACGAAAGATAAGATTTCTGGCCCGCTGGATGCGCCGTCGTTTTGGGTCGACGGCCTGAATTGGGTGGAAAGAGGCAACGGCGATGGCGCGGGCCCGACCATCAACAATCTCGCGCTGCGTTCCTGGCARGGCATTGGTTTGGGGCCGAGCATTGAAGGYGCGCCSGTGCCCCGCCACGAATATTCCCACTGGTTCAAYACGCGCACMGGCGACGYGGGCTTTCGCGGCACGCTGGAGGCCGGTGGCGATGGACGCTTTCACAGCGGCTGGRTRCAYCTGTCRAGCGCRAACGGCGATGGCGCRACCCGYTMTCTGYATCACRAMGACGGCRCMMTYGGYTTTSTCGGYMRCGRTGGSKGSTGGARGCTGCGKGTCTGGGACAGCGGCGATGTCCAGGCGGAAGGRGAAATGTCAGCGCGTTATTGGCTACGCTTGAGAAACCCCGAGGATGGCACGACGCGCGCGGTGCATCACAACGAGGGCACCATTGGATTTGTCGGTCAGGGGGGCTGGAAACTGCGCGTCTTTGACGACGGCAATCTGTGGACGCCCATGTTCGGTTTTCTGAGCGAAGCGTTTGCGCCGAAATCGTCGATGAGCTATCAAGGGCTGGGCAGCCTCAAGTTTACAACCAGTAACGTAGGGTATGAGGGTGAAGTGGTTACGATACCCTACGCACCCGGCGCGTGGCTCTGCCTATCTTCGGTCGGACGTCCCTATCCCAATTCATACTACGTGCTTTACGTGCGGGTGCAATGACAGAAACAGCCAAAAATCCCCGTTGGGGCGATGCGCAGCGCGGTTTTATCACGCTGACCCTCGTCGTGGGACCCTATGGCGAAATCGCGTTCAACGCGATGCCGACCGATCCGGAACCCCACGGCCGCGAGCTCTACGCGCGTTGTCTTGCGGGTGAATTCGGGGAAATTGCGCCCTTTCGGTTTGACGCCGCCTCCGTGCGGGCGGAGCGCACGCAACGTCTGCATCAAGCGCAGATGGCCACGGCGGGACTGGCGGATGCCTTTGTCGCGGGTTTGCTCGACGACACAGAGGCCGCACGTTTTAAAGCCTGGGCGGCGTATCAACGGGACCTCGCGCGGCTCGATGCGCAGCCGGGCTTTCCCGATCAAATCGTCTGGCCGAAGCCGCCCGCAGATTAAAACACTGCGCCCCCACCCTACCCCCTGTTTGGCTGTGTCGCATTCGAGCGACGCTTCACTTGGCTTACTCCGCCCACAGCGTTTAGATGCGGGACGTCCGACTTTTCGGACCAACTGCTGACCACCCTATTTGCAGGAGCCGCCATGATGCCAGACAGCCCCGCTGCCCCTTCACCGATCACGCTGATTCCCCTCCCTCAATTGCGCCTTTCGCCACGCAATGTCCGCAAGACGCCGTCGGAAGACTCAGAGGCAATAGGAGCCTTGGCTGCCACGATTGCGGCGGAAGGGCTGCTGCAAAATCTCGTGGTGGTGCCAAGCCCGTCCAAAGAGAATGAGCGCGCCGGCTATGAAGTCGTCGCGGGCGGACGGCGCTGGAGAGCGCTGAATCTGCTGGCGGCAGAAGGCAAGCTGCCACCGGATTTTCCGGTGCCCTGCAAAGTGTTGAACCCTGCTGAGGCAATCGCCGCGAGCCTGATCGAAAATCAGATGCAGGCCTTCATGCATCCGGCCGATCAATTTGAAGCGTTTAAGGCGCTGGTGGACAGCGGCAAAAGTATCGGGTACGTGGCGGCGTTGTTCGGTCTCTCGCCCCGCCTGGTTCAGCGCCGGCTCAAACTCGCCTGCGTGTCGCCAAAACTACTGGCGCTGTTCCGCGAAGATCAGATCACGCTGGAGCAATTAATGGCGCTGAGCTTAAGCGACGACCATGAGACGCAAGAGCGCGTCTGGTTGGGCGCTCCCGTCTGGGAACGGTCTCCTTTTTCCTTACGCAAACGGATCACCGAGCAGGAAGTCGAGGCGCAGCATCCGCTCGCGCGTTACGTAGGCATCGCCGCCTACGAAGCCGCTGGCGGTCACGTGCGTCGGGATTTATTTGCCGAAGACGATGCGGGTTATCTTACCGACCGGCCGCTGCTGGAACGGTTGGCGCAGGAAAAGCTCGAAACGGTCGCATCCAAAGTGCGCGCCGAAGGCTGGGCGTGGGTGGTGGTCCGAGTGGACTATGATTATACGGAATTCTCGCGCTATGCGCGTATCTACCCGACCCGCCGGCCTTTGACGGAGGCACAACAAGCGGCACTGGAGGCCCTGCATGAACAGCAGGTCACCCTCCAAAAAGAAATAGACGCGCTGCCGGACGAGGCCGACCCCAATGATGCCGCCGCGCTTGCGCTTGAGCAACAAAGTGTGCAGCTGGCGGAAAGGATCGACGCCTTAGAAGCCGAAACGAACTATTGGGAGGCGCAGACCTTTGAGCAGGCAGGCGCTGTGATTTTTATCGGGCGGAACGGCGGAGTCCAAATTCAGCGGGTACTGGTGCGTCCTGACGATCAGCGCGTCGCCTCTGACAAACGGAGGAGAGACGCTACATCGCCTCAAAAGCCGATCCATTCCGAGAAACTGACGCGGCGGCTGAGCGCTCAGCGCACCGCTGCCATTCAGGTAGAGCTCACCCAACGGCCTGAGATCGCGCTCGTCGCTCTGGCGCATCGTCTGGCTTTGTCAGTATTTTTCTATTGGGACGCTCGTCATAGTGCAGTCCAAGTGGGGGCAAACTCAACCGAATCGCTGCTAGCCCAAGCCGCGCCCGATCTCGAAAGCAGCCAGGCCTGGCAGACGCTCAACACGCAGCGGACAGCATGGAAAAAGCAACTCCCGGAAGACGGCGCAGACCTGTTCGGCTGGCTGCTCAAACAGTCGCAAGAGACGGTACTGTCCTTGCTGGCGTTTTGCCTGGCCGCCACCGTCAATGGCGTCACCGGCACGGATACGGCGCATCCGTCTGACCAAATCGCGCAGGCGCTCTCCCTCGATATGGCGAAGTGGTGGCAGCCCACCCAGGACAGCTACTTTATGCATGTGTCCAAGGCGCGGATTGCGGAAATCGTGTCTGAAGCGGTATCGAAGGCCGAGGCGGACAAGCTCCTGAAAATGAAGAAAGCCGAGGCTGCGGAAGCGGCGCAGCGTCTCGTTGGCCAGACGGGCTGGTTACCGGAAGGGATACGAGTCAAAGAACCCGCCTCAACCGATACCGCAAATCCAAGCACATGACATTGAACCCTACGGCTGGCCTCTATCGGCGCGTACTACGGCTTGACAGGCTGCAAGCTGTCTTGTGATCTGGTCGGCTCTTTCGGCCTCTCCGACAAGAAATCCAGCAGCCGCTGTTGAAAGTTCGGCGCGCGTTTCACCATTACGGACGCTGGCGGCGGGGGCAGTTGCGGACACGCCGCCTGAAGAGGCGGAGCCGGATTGGATAGGGATGTACAGCCTGCGAGCACGGCGCAACTCAACCAACAGGCGGGCATGTTCAGCTTTGGCATCTTGCAACTCCTGATGATACTGCTTGGAAATACGGGCGAGCCGCTCAGCGTCACGGTGTTCGACGGTTCTGACCTGGGCGGCAGCGGCTTTCTGACGGCGCGCCTTATCCGCCAGTAGCGATTGTCGTTCAACGGCCATGCGGCCTTTGTAATGTTCGGCGGCGAGGCGGTGACCCAAGACCAGCCCAGAGAAGAAGAGACCGGCCGCCAGCAGAACCGCTCCGTTTCTGAGGAGCCAGCCCATCAGACGTGCCCTGTCTTCATCATCTGCGCGAGCCGCTGCGCCCGGTGCACTTGCTTAGCCCACAGCGAGTCCAGCATTTCATCAGCCGCTTGATCGTACTGGCCCTGACGTATCGCGCTTAGGGCTTTCTGGAACTTCAAGAGCTTGGCTGTCCCAAGGTTGAACCCCATGTTGGCAAGCACCCGTTGGCGTACCGGATCAAGATCAACCCACCACGGCAGATGATGATTCAGGTCCTGCTCAGTACGGCGAAGGTCGTTGCTAAACAGCAGCTCGCACTCAGCAGGGCTGACGCCAACACTCGTGAGATTACGGCCTACGCCAATGCTGATGTGGCCGGTMGTGTCGGTGTAGGGTTTGAGCTTCCAGCCTTCGTCGTGGATCAGTTCAACGCGGAGTAGCCTTAGATTCTGAGTGTCCATAGGGGTTCCGAATGAGAATGCTTACACATCGTTTTTAGGCCGAGAACCCCAAACCCGTTGCGCCAATTTTTCCAGAAAGGACTGCCCCAGAATCCCCAGGGCCGAGCCCAGCCCCACCAGCGCGATGGGCGGCACGTTCGGCACCATCATCAGTGCAGCTGCGGCCGCCATCGAGAGGCCCGCGCCGATGATGAGACGCCCAACGACGAGGCGCAGCGTGACCTTCTCGCCGCCGACCAGCAATTTACCGAAGGCAATCGCCGCGCCCACGCTGGCCAAGGTGATCAAGGTTTTGTCGTTGCTATCGAGGCGCATGGCGCTGAGTTTGTACGAGGGATACCGGAAGCCCCAGCGCCAGACGGCGTAGATGAGCGCTCCGCACCCGGAGAGATAAATAGCGCCCACCACGAGATACACGGCCCAGCGCAGCCATTTGTTCGTTAACCATTTCATCGTCATCCTCTTTTGTGAAAACTTAGGTGCTATGCCTCGTCTGGCTGCGCCTGTCCCGTAGGCGATTCGGGCCAGGCCACGACCATTGGAAAGCCGGATTGTTGGGGCACATCCCGCAGCGTGCGGCGGTAGGCGGCCCAGGGTGCGCGGACAGCCTCCGGCACATCGGCAAGCTGCGTCCAGTCGGAGGCGCGCAGCAAAGCATTGCGTTGAGATCGGACAGGGTCACCCTGGATAAACTGTTCTATTACGATCCGGAGGTCCGTGCAGTATGCCCTTTCACCAGAGGCCAATGCCCCGATCCGGACAAACGCCGCAGCCTTTGGAAACTTAGGAAGAAAGTGATAATGGCCAGCGTAAAAACCGCCTGCAAAGGCGGGGCCTTTTTTAAACCAGAAGGGGCCATCGATAATGGCCCCGGATTGATCCAACAGTTGGGCGACCATAAATTGCGAATAATTTTGGCTCTCAAATAAACTGACCCGATAGATAGCTAAGGGATCGATAGGAATCCTTTGTTTACAGAGCACGGAACTTCCCGGACTTAGCCAGATCGCTTTGTTATAGGGATAGTCCCATGGGTATTCTGTGATGCCACCCGGTCCCTTGAATTCCCAAGCCTCCGGATCTGAACACATAGGATCATTGTTCAGTGGAATTAAAGGCAGCGAAAAGGCGAGCTTTTCTTTCGTGACCGACTGGTTGGCGATGTTGTCCGTCCAGACGGCCCAATAGCCCAATTTTTCATGCCGGACCGAACTATCCGCGAGGTGATCGGTGTGCACCGCCGTCGGCATGATTTTCTCTGGCGTGACCGCTTCGTCTTCCAGGGTGCGGGTACTGACTGAAAAATCAGCGATCTTGGGTTCGGTCACTGACCCATCGGCGGGAATCGCTGAGTGTTGCGCGGCCAAAAGCTGCTGCTTCGTCACGGCTTGCAGCGGTGCTGTCGCATCCCTCGCCAGCAGCAGAGGACCGGTCATGACATCCCCTGTTTTTGAAACGCGCGATTCGGCATTTGCGTTGGCCGCCTCCACAGCGCTTTGGCGCGCGTAATATGCCGCCGCCCGGCCATCGAGTTGCGCGACATTGATCTGGTAGCGTTTCGCCAGCGGCTGCCAGGCCGTGCCGTCGAAGCGTTCAAACCGCTGATTCGCTTGGCTCCAGCGTTTCGTGCCCACCGGCGTGTTGCCAGGGGTCGCATCCTCTAACCAGCCGGCGAGGTGCGCGACCCATCCCCGCAGCATGCGCAGCACCGC
>LXRJ01000772.1 GCA_001684025.1 Candidatus Glomeribacter gigasporarum
AGGATTCACGCTGCTTCAGGTTTGGAGTCGTCGCCGGAGTCCTGTGCATTACCGCTCAGGACTCCCACATAGCCGCCGAGTTCACCCGCCTTAACGTCGTTAAAATCCCTCAGCGCCCTTATGCGATAAAGCTTTTCGCCATTCACTTCAATAAAGTCGTCTTTCAGGAATTCATAGCGCTTGTTCATGCTTTTGCTCCGGTTATTGCATTGTTCATGCGGCTACGCCGAAAGCGGATCGGATTCATGCTGATTTGAGTGAAGCATCGCTTTTGATCTCGCATCA
>LXRJ01000844.1 GCA_001684025.1 Candidatus Glomeribacter gigasporarum
AGGATTCACGCTGCTTCAGGTTTGGAGTCGTCGCCGGAGTCCTGTGCATTACCGCTCAGGACTCCCGCATAGCCGCCGAGTTCACCCGCCTTAACGTCGTTAAAATTCCTCAGCGCCCTTATGCGATAAAGCTTTTCGCCATTCACTTCAATGTAAGCGTCCGGTTAAAAGCCTTGTATAAAAGCAGGCTTTAGATCATCAGAATAGGTGTCCACTA
>LXRJ01000340.1 GCA_001684025.1 Candidatus Glomeribacter gigasporarum
GCGATAATTTATTTGTGATTAAGTTGTTGAATTGTAGCATTTTGCATATCTATCTAACTATCGTCACATCAACCATTTTTGTATAGAGTTAATCAATCCTTCACCTAACTATTTCTTCACCTAACTATTATCACGCCAACTATCATTACACCAWKCMMAYTAWYMTGTCTATCGATTGTYRAATTGTGGTATTTAATATGTCAATTTTTTTAATTTGAGTYATGTGATAATTCATYTRTRATTAACTTGTTGAATTGTAGCATTTAGYATATCCATCTAACTATYATCACGCCAACCATTCTTGTATAGAGTTAATCAATCCTTYGCCTAACTATCYCTTCGCCTAACTATYATCAYGCCAAYYAWCATCACACCAATTAACCAACTCCATTGTGTCTATCAATWGTCGAATTGTRGTATTTAATATGTTRATTTTTTTAATTTGAGTCATGTGATAATTTACCTATGATTAAGTTGTCAAATTGTGGTATTTAGCATATCCATCTAACTATTATCACACCAATTCTTCGCCTAACTATCATTACACTAACTATCATCACGCCAATCAAYCAGTCTATCGATAGTTGAATTRTGRTATTTAATATRTCGATTTTTTTAATTTGAGTTATGTAATAATTCATTTGTGATTAAGTTGTTGAATTGTGGCATTTAGCATATCCATCTAACTATTATCACACCAATTTTTTGTCTAACTATCATCACGCTAATCAACCAACATCATTGCGTCAATTATGTTTATTGATTGTCAAATTGTGATATTTAATATGTCAATTTTTTTAATTTGAGTCATGTGATAATTCATCTGTAATTAACTTGTCGAATTGTAGCATTTAGCATATCTATTTAACTATTATTACGCCAACTATTCTTGTATAGAGTTAATCAATCCTTCACCTAACTATCCCTTCACCTAACTATC
>LXRJ01000364.1 GCA_001684025.1 Candidatus Glomeribacter gigasporarum
AATCCAACTGAAGGATTATGTAATGGTACAAGATTAATCATAAGAGAATGTCATACATATCTTTTAGATGCTGAAATATTAACAGGAGTCAACCAAGGCAAAAGAATATATTTACCTCGAGTAAGATTATCACCATCAGATGTAGACCTTCCATTTAAGTTAGTAAGAARACARTTTCCTATTARATTRTCTTTTGCAATRACAATYAACAAAACACAAGGCCAAACAATTTCAATTATAGGATTATATTTGCTCAAACCAATTTTTACAAATAGGCAGTTATATATTGAATTGTCAAGAGTTCAATCAAAAGATAATATCACAGTCTTGGTTAAAGATGAGCAATATATTGATAAAAAAGATGTATATACTAAAAATATTGTATATAAAGAAATTTTTAGTGAATCTAAATAATTTTTATATATTATTGTATATAATTTGYATTTATATAAAATATTATATATAATTTAAAAGTATTTATTATTTAATTTAATTTGTATTATATAGTATATAATTTAAAWKNNAWTTATNTAYWNTAATWTAWWWTGTATATTTGTATATAGTTTAAAAATATTTATTATWTWATTTAATTTAATTTGTATTATATTATATATAATTTRTATATAATTTGTATTATATTGTATATAGTTTAAAAGTATTTATAAATACTAATAAAATAAATAATGAAAATTTAAAATACTTAAAAACTAAGAAAATTAAAAATGCACTATCAGGATATCACCTAGGTCTAAGAGATATAAAACTAAAAAACTAATTATTAAAAACTTAAAGCTTATATTATATTATTGAA
>LXRJ01000367.1 GCA_001684025.1 Candidatus Glomeribacter gigasporarum
TCAGGTGATGATCTACATATACCAATTTGAAAGTGCTGCAGCAGCTGCCAATAATCAAAAATCTATTTTGACTAACCAAAAAATTAGACTTCTATTAGAAAAACTATTTTAAAATCAAAAATGTGATAACTTTACTTATTTGTATTAGTGATGAAATAAAATATATACTGTGCTGCTATAGCAATTTTATAGATTATTATCTGAACTTTTGGAAATAATTTTAGCTGATTACATAGACATGCATGATGTATTCATTATCAGCCTATAATAACTACTATATTTAAAACAAATTTTYTAAAACATTAAAACATTAAAATACTAAACACTAAAACATTAAAATACTAAAACATTAAAACAATAAAATACTAAAATACTAAAACAATAAAATACTAAAACACTAAAACACTAAAAAACTAAAATGTTAAAATGCTAATCATTAAAATATTAAAATACTAAATTACTAAAAAACAAAATTAAAAATTTTGTTAATAAATTTGATAATAATTTCTTTTTATAGAATAATTTGTAATATTTATAACATTAAAACACTAAAACAYTAAAACACTAAATCACTAAAACACTAAAACGCTAAAACACTAAAACACAAAATCAAAAATTTTTTGCTAAAGTTGGTAATAATTTCCTCTTATAGAATAATTTTTAATGTCTATAACACTAAAACACTAAAACATTAAAACACACCGGATAACATAACTATGAAAATCATGTTTGTTCTATTAAAGGCTTTTTATATCGTTATTGGTCAATGTATGTAATACTAAAAAATGCCTGTATATTAAATTTAAA
>LXRJ01000389.1 GCA_001684025.1 Candidatus Glomeribacter gigasporarum
GTTACGTATTATGATATAGCTGTAGCATTTTGTCACCTGATCTGAACTTTTGAGGTTACCTTGGCGAACTCGTATATGCTGGATCTGAAAATAAGTTTTGTAAATTTGTATATAGATATGTTCAAATTTGCATATAAATACATTTATATACGCAACTAAATTCATATAATCTGCAAGTTTTATTTAAAAAGTTAATTTCAAACATTGGGTTAATATTGTGGGTTTATTTTGTTCATTAATATGAATTTTTTTTTGTAAAGCTAATTGTATCATTTTGATCAATAGAATTTTAATTTTTAATCTTATTGTATGTGAAATTAAGTTTGAGGCTTAAAGTTAAAAAAATTCATTTTAGTGAAATTTATGACAAATATAGTGACATTAATTGACTATAGCATTAATCACTCAAAAACATCAAATAGGCTAACAAATAAAATCACAAATTAATATTAAAAGAATACTTGTAATGTAAAACAAAACTAAGKCTATTGTTTTCATATGATACTTTTATTAAGAATTAGTGTAATTTGCATTTATACAGGAGATAAAAACAATTATGATCGGATATCAAGCACTATGTACGAATTTAATAATAACTTATAATATTGAATATAATTGTATGCCTGTTTATAAGAGTATAATATAGTGCAAAGGACTTAACTAGTTCTTTAAATGAATCTTTTTTATAAAATTAGCATATCTGTAATCTAATCACCGTCTAACTTGACTGTCAAACTATTAAAGTTAAAAACTT
>LXRJ01000391.1 GCA_001684025.1 Candidatus Glomeribacter gigasporarum
TAGAGGTGCTGGTAGAGCTCATTGTATTTCTAATGGACATTATTATAAAATTAAAGAAGGTGTAGCTAAATTTAAAAAAGCATATAATATGAAAAGACATGTAGTTCCACAATATTTATTACAATCATTACCACAAAGAAATCTTTTAACATTTCCACAAAGAAATCTTTTAACATTTCCACAAAGAAATCTTTTAACATATTAAATAAAATTATAATAAATTATCATGATATTTTTAATAAAAATATTTTTTTTACATATATTATTTTCAAAATGCAATTCGTTTTATTTCCAATATCCATTTTTTAACCAACCACAATTTATACCTCAACCACATTTTACTCAACAATTTATTCCACAACCATATTTTTTTGGAAATAATCTTAAAAGACCAATAATTAAAAGACCCAGAAGACCCAGAATACCTAATTATATCGCTGCATGTGGTTGTTGTGGCAATGAAAATCATCATCGTAATGATCCTATCTGTCCTTATCAAAATGGTTTAATTCATCCTTGTCTGGATCCTCGATTAATAAGATCTACAAGAGAATTACGATTGTGGAATATTGAAAACAGACCTCAAAACCAACCTCAATTACAACCTCAACAACCACAATTTAATATACCTCCAGGACCTCCTCCTCCTTATAATATACAACCTCCTCCACCTCCACCTATTCCACCGAGACCTCCTCCTTATAATATACAACCACCTCTTAATCAACCTCCACCAAGACCACCTAATAA
>LXRJ01000396.1 GCA_001684025.1 Candidatus Glomeribacter gigasporarum
GGGTAGGATGACAGCACGAAGATTACAAACAGAAATACTATTTGTATGTTCGATAATCTCRGTGCATAAGTTGGTCGTTGTTATGGGTCCGATATTCTTTTGATTRGATTTTTCATTGGCATTATCAATAAATAACAGAAACGGTTCACCCGTACTGCATTGCATCTTGATCATATCAAAAAACAACTTTCGCGCTTTAACACTTTTCTTGTTTTTTAGTTCACTTTCACAACGAATATACGCATGATTGAATTCTTTACCATACAATCCATTTAGTTTATACCCTAACAAGATCTCTGCATCCCTAGGTGAGAAAATGGTCCAATCATCATCGGTTATAACACGTTCCATGTATATATTTGGAATAGAGATACAATGATGTAAATCACATGTACGTAATTCTGGYACTTGTGATTCGTGGCGAATGTATACAAACTCCTCAATATCTAGATGCCAGATTGCTAGGTTTACCATGATCGCGCCTCTGCGCTTGTTACCACCCTGATCAACATAGATACGGGTGAATCTCTATAAGTTTCATAGGGACCATGTTTACTTGCCAGGTTGCATGATTCGTCTAACGCAGCATAGTACATATATGCAAATATCTTTTTGTTAAGTTCACGTGTTTCTTCATCCTCYCATGAATATCCAAGCTTTTTGTATAGCGTTGATAGTCCAATGACACCGATCGCGATGGGTCGATCATTCTTATTTACCATCTCACATTCATGTAATGG
>LXRJ01000400.1 GCA_001684025.1 Candidatus Glomeribacter gigasporarum
AACAAAGAAAATATTCATTTCCTGGGACAAACTGCTTTCTTATTACTCATCCAATGAAATATATAATTTATTATGACCCTATTAAAGAAAAGAAAACAACTAAAAAAACAAAAATTTATTCAATTAACTCTTTAAAAAAATATAGTATTCATAACTTTAAAAAAACTAATGAAATTTTAAATGATGAACGTGAAAAAAGAGAAAAAAAAGAAACTAAAAGATTAGACAACGCAATCAAAACTATTACTGGGTTAAAACTTGATGATAGTGAAGATGATGATAATGATTCAGATGTATCAATTAAAAAAGAATAATTATTTTTTTATTTTGTTATTTAATAGTATATATTTTATTACATATTAAATTTTGTATAAATATTTAGTTTATTTTAAATAAAATATTAAAATAAAGAACCGATTATCTATTTCACATTCAATTAGTAAAAATGAAATTTATATCGTTACTTATTTTATCAGTACTTTACTTGTTTTTGTTTACCGATATTCATTGTGYRAGGACTAAAAAAGCGCTTAGAAAAAAATTACCTAAACAACAAACAGGAAAGATTAAGCAGCCAAAAACCAGAACTCAAACACGAATTATTGATTTACCACCAATAATTCCAGAAGGAAGAGCCAAATATTTARATACATTGGTCACATATGATAAGAAAAAACAGAGATATGTTCCAATTCTTAATGCTAATGGTAAAGTTACAAAACATTA
>LXRJ01000406.1 GCA_001684025.1 Candidatus Glomeribacter gigasporarum
AAAAAAATCCAAAACACATTCGATCTCGAATTACTTAAAGAAGATGGAAGTCTTGATCACGAAATTCAGAATTCAAATTTAAATGATACACAAAAGAACAAATTGCAACAAATACGTATCGACCAAGAACGAATGGTTATAAGATATAATGAAATAAAGGATGGTATCAAYGAAGAAGAAAATATACAAAAATTAAAAGAATTACAATTTTGGCATCAAAAGATTTCTACTGATCCAATTTTATCAAACGAATTAAAAGAGGAACTAGATAAAATAAGAAAACAAAGATTAGAAAATCTCGAGTCTTATAATAGTGAATTTAATAAACTCATGCAAGAGATTCAAAAAGAAACAGATATCGAAAAACTAAAAGATGAATATATTAGAAAAATWGATGAATCTAGATTCACAGAAGAAGATAAAGAGACGCTTCATCAAATTCGMGAGGATCGAATAAGAGAATTAGAAGCTTCACAACCAGGATCAAATGATTATAATAGGATAAAAACTGGAATTGAAAACGAAAAGAGAATTCAACAACTTGAAGTTGATCGATACTGGTTTAGACAAATAAGAGATAGCCAAAATTTGATTGAATCACAAAAAGTTGAATTAAATATTAAAAGAGACGAAAAATTAAAATCTCTTTCRGATAAATATTACGATGAAATCGATAAYGAAATACCAGATATCGATGAA
>LXRJ01000042.1 GCA_001684025.1 Candidatus Glomeribacter gigasporarum
CTCAAGACGGAAAACTGGCAATTTTTGGACCCTGACAGGTGGAAACTTTTGCACGCTGATTGACACACCTATCAAGTGGAATGGACGGAGACGCTCCATGCGCCAAATGGGGACCCGATTGGAGAAGAGCGTTGGAAGGGAATCTTCACCTATCGGACGGCGCCGCTGTACACGGATGAAGCCATTCGCGCGAATGGTGCGGGTTTCTTTATCACGCACTTCACGTGATCTAAAGTTGTGGGTTAAAAAATGTATCAAAAACTGGGATTACATCAGCGAGCGGCTTTGCTCACGTGCTTGGCAGTCAGTACGAACGTGCTTGCAGCAAGTCAGCGATTTCCAACGTTGGAAGAAGCAGCTGTTGCACAGGCGAAGAAATGGCAGCAGATCGGTGTTGCAAAGCCGATCCTATCAGACGATGGACGGATTATTTATCCCTACGGCCAATATCTGCCCAGACTGACGTGTACGCTTCTGCGCGTGTGCGATATCCAACTGGAACCCGGTGAGTTACTGACAGGAAAACCGGTCGCTGGCGATACCGCTCGCTGGCTCATGAGCAGACAGATTTCAGGTGTGGGTGATCAAGCCGTGACGCACATCATCATAAAACCGACTGACGTAAACATAGAGACAAATTTAATTATTACGACAGATCGGCGCACCTATCAAATCAATCTCTATTCAAGCCCGAACAAAAAAGACTATCTAAACATGATCGGGTGGTATTACCCGGAAGAGATGTCTCAAGAGTGGGATGATTCGGCCCAAATCAAGGCCAAAATGCAGCGTGCGCATGATCAGTTGGTTGCGGCAGAATTGCCCGCCGGGTCAATCGAAAAACTCGACTTTTCCTACTCAATAGAGGGCAATGTTAATACGCGCTTCAAGCCGGTTCGAGTCTATAACAATGGCGAGAAAGTATATATCCAGATGCCCGACGCGATCACCACGGCGGAAGCTCCGGTCTTGCTTCTGCTTGGGAAGGACAACAAGCCTGAAATCGTGAACTACCGATTCAAGACCCCGGCGCTGTACGAAGTCGACAAGCTTTTCGACAAAGCGGTGCTTATTGTCGGCACTAACGGCGATGAAAAGAAGAGTGTGATCACCTGGACGAAAAATAAGCGGCCATTTCTCTGGCCGTGGTCAAAGAGAAACTGAGTATGGCCGACCCATTCGATTCGCCGGATATCATCCAAATGAAGGGCACGCTAACGGGCGTGACACGGCTCTCGCGCAAGGCAAAATTGCTGGTGGTTTTAGTCAGCTTCATCGTTTTTGGCTTTATCGTCTTTTCAATCATGAGCATGAATAGCGGCACTGACACGACCGATTTGGAAGGGGTGCGCACCACTGACCAAGACCCGGATGAAAAAAAGCCTGCCGTTCAACCCGCAAAGCCAACGTTCGACGGCGTGGGTGACGGTCAAGCAGGCGTTGTTGCTGCGCAAGCCGAAACAGCATCGACTGCTACGCAAGCGGGGGCATCGTCACCCAATGTGGGTATAAAGACCCAAATGAATGCTTCCGGCGCAAAGGCGCATGACAACGCGAGCCAGCACAGTCCAGTTCGCTTGTCTGCGGGAACCGCATCTGGCGGTGAGCTTGGCGCGCCGCCGTATCAAACGCCTGAAGAGCAAGCCGCAGCACAAGCACTCAAAGAGAGTGCGGATCGGCAACGAAACGCAGTGGCTTCTGGTTTAGAAATGGGCGGTAGCGGCGACTCGTTGTCCAGGATAGAGCGCACTGACATGACGGCAGGCGCGCCTTCAAATCAGACCTCGGCGTTTGCAACAGCGGCACAAGCGGCGCAGAAAGCGCAAGGCGGCGGTGTCGGTCCGTTTGTACCCGCGTCGGTTCAACAGCAAGAAGATGATCAGAACAAGCAAGGCCGAAAAGAACAATTCCTGCACATCAGTGATACAACGCCGAAGACGTATTTGAAGGAATTGAAACAGCCGCCCGTCTCGCCTTTCGAAATCAAGGCGGGCTGGGCGATTCCCGCAGCACTTGAATGCGGGCTGAATTCCGATTTGCCAGGACAAACCTGCGCGCGCGTTACCGAAAACGTGTACGACACGGCAACCGGACGCTATTTGCTGATACCGCAAGGCACGAAGGTGATCGGAACCTATGACAGTCAGATTGCTTATGGGCAACAACGTATTCTGGCGGTATGGAACCGGCTGATCTTTCCTGACGCGAGTAGCATCCGTTTGAATGGCATGCCGGGTGAAGATGAAGCCGGATATGCTGGGTTTGACGCAGAAGTCAACAATCACTATCTGAAAGTTTTTGGAGGCGCGCTGCTGATGGCCGCCTTCTCTGCCGGCATCGAATTGACGCAGAAACAGAATACGAGCATCAATGGCATGCCGACAAATTCACAAATGATTTCCCAATCGGTCGGACAACAACTGGGACAAACAGGCGCAGCCTATATTCAGCGTGGGATGAATATTCAACCGACATTGACGCGCGCGCCAGGCTATAAATTTAATATCGTTGTCACGCGCGATATTGTATTTTCGAGCGCATATAAACCGCAGCCACTCTCGGCAAATTAACGGATAACTATGTAGTGTAAGCGGGGCGCGCCTGGCTGAGCGCGCCCTGCTTTTGCTTTTGGAAATGAGCGCATGCTTAATAGTAGTATACAATATAGTAACCAAAGCAATTTCAGATTCACTCTTCAATGCGCACCAAAAAATGCCTGACAAGCCAAGTCCAGCAGGCCGAAAGCCGTCTATTTCGCAATCGAAATCGCTCGTTAAAGAGCAACAAAAACCGCTCAAGGATACGCGAGCGCTGATTGACATTCGCCTACAGCGGCACGGTCGACCCAAGACGAGGCTGGAAAAATTGCAGGTCGTGCCAAGCCGGTGCCCTGCACAAATCTACACCTACCTCAAAGGCATTACGCCGTTTCTTTATCCCTCTCTGACACGGATGTTCGAGGACATGCTGAGGCGTTTCGTTGCCGAACGTCCATGGGAAAATGGATTGCATTGGCGCAGGCCAAAGACGGCAACAACGATTGCGAGAGGGGCATTAGGAAAGACTGGCTGGGAGCAGCTCAATATTCAACTGCCGCAAGAACTTGCGGAACAGGTACGGCAAACTGCCAAGGTATGCGGCGTGTCTAGCGCGTGCCTGTGCTATACAGCGATTTTCTGGTGGGTACAGTATATCTACCCGCCAGCGAAGATGCTTAGAAACCAAACAAAGTGATTCAGCTTCTGCGATCCGAAATGGCTGCGATTTTTATGCGGTTATTGATCCCTATTTATGGCATTTCTCTATGAAAATCAGACTTCAGCACAATGAGTTTTGACATAGCCAGCCGCGCTGTAGTCCAGCAACAGGCGATCATTTGTCATCAAGACCGCGCCAAGATGGCGGGCGGTTGCCACGATGATGCGGTCGGCCGGATCGGGATGAATGTTGCCAGGTAGCCGGGTGCTCGCCACGGCCACGTCCGGCAACAATGGCTCAAGACGAATACCAGGCAGGGCCAAAGCAGCTTGCATCCATTCGCCCACGTCCCGATCCAGCGCCAATCGCGCCTTGCTCACCAGCATAGCAATTTCCCAAGGGGAAATGGCGGATAGACAGAGACAGTCATCTTGTGCGGCGTCTCGGATTAGTGTACGGGACGCTGCCCCAAGTCGTTCGTTACCTTGTAGTAACCAGACGAGTGCGTGCGTGTCAAGTAGAACGGCAGTCAACGCGTGACCTCCCACTCGCTTTCGAGCGGAGAAATAATGTCATCCTCGCGCAGCACGCTACCCGCTAGCGCGCCGAAAAGATCGGTGTCCGGTGGTATGGGCACCAGCTTGGCCACCGCTTTTCCGCGCTTAGTGATGATGAGTGGATGGCGAGTCTCGGCCACAGTATCCAGGAGCTTTAGGCATTTAGTTTTAAAATGACCCGCGCCGATGATAGTGTATAGCGACATAGCGATACTCCTATGGTCAAAATCTATAGTCTTAATTGTAGTGTGTCCAGCGCAAAAAGCGATAGCCGTTTTACCATTCTTCAAATTCACAGCCTTCTTACCGTTGCGAATGCTTACTATTGTTGGCAAACGATGAAGAGAATGGTTACCGTGACGAACCAGAAAGGCGGTGTCGGAAAAACGACGCTGACTTGCCATCTGGCGTTTGCAGCACAGGAAGCGGGGAAGAGAGTGCTCGTCATTGATTGCTGCGCATAGGGCAACGCCTCTCAATTCCTGACGCAAAATTTGCGGGTTAATAAAGGACGCGGAGGCGCAGAAACTTTGTTCAATGATGCTGAATTAAACTATTCAGATACACCAATGGATCACTTGAAAGTGCTGCATGGTCACGTCTTCCTTAAAGAACTGGATAAGGATAAAGCATTGCCTCAACGCTTGGCCGCGTTGCGCTCGAAGATTCGAGCCTTGCCGTTCGACTACGTGATTTTTGACACGCCTCCTGCGCTCGGCCCGCGTATCGCTAGGCCACTGTTATGGTCCGACATCGCCATTTTGGCAGTTCAGCCGAACCTGTCTTCAACTACCGGCCTGGATGATACTTTTGACGCCATCAAAGGCGTACAGCGCGTCAATCGCGGACTTGCGATATATTTCCGTTAACCTGTTGACCAAGTCGTCCGCTACGCAAAAGAAGTTTTGTATAGACTTACAGCAGAAATTCGGTAGAGCCATCATTGAAGAATTTTCGCTGCGCGTCCCCGTGTCAGACGCGCTTCAAAATTTCAAACCTGTATGGCGGCACGCGCGGGATAAAAGCCTGGGCCAACAGTGGAAAAATTTCACCGCACGCGTCTTGAACCTTATTCTTTAAAAGATTGACAATGAATACGAGCACTCTCGATTTTCTCAATAGCATCGAAATGCCAACAGCCCAGATCGTGGATTTGGATATCGACCTGATCGAGCCGGACCCGAATCAGCCACGCACCCAGTTTCATCCGGTCGATGGAGTCGTTGACCCAACAGTGCTACAGGAGCTCGAAGAACTCGCTGACGACATTAACGCCAACACGCTTTTGCAACCGATCGTCGTACGAGAAGTAGATAACAAATACCGTATCGTCGCGGGTGAGAGACGCTGGCGTGCATTTAAACTGAACTGCGAGCGCGGTCACCCGAATTCAAACAAAATTCCGGCGATCATCCGACGAGACTTGGTCGCCGCTCGATTAAGGCTTGCGCAACTGTCTGAGAATCTGCAACGGAGTGATTTGACCGATCTTGAAGCAGCGAAATTCATTAAAGACACGCTTGAACAATATCCCGAACTACAAAAACAGGAACTGGCCAAAATACTGAAAAAAAGTAGTCAGTACGTGTCGCGTTTGCTCGCGCTGCTTGATTCGGCGTGGGCCGATATAGTAGACACCGGCATCATTACTTATGCGACACTTCTCGACCAATTCCGGCCGCTGCCGAAGAACAAGCAGGAGGAATTAAAGGCGCGCGCGCGTCTGGAAGGCCGGTCGCTGACCTCAGGCGATATTCGCAATGCAAAAGAAGAGGAACTAACGCTAGGCTCGGACACGTCAGTATCGACAACAAAGATCCCTCTCGACCCGGAATTGGCGCATCAAGTGCAAGCATTCGTCGCATCTCAAGCGCCCCAAGGCGAGTCATATCAGCCCAGCGCCAAGGCTATGGCGCCGCACCACATCAAAGACACCGGCGGTGACGCTGTCATTCCAGTCGGTACTATGGCTATAAACACCGATATCTTCGAAAAGCGCGAGGCGCGGCTCACATTACATCAACTTGAAACACTACTGATGCACAACGTGCTCCCGAACAAGAAGCATCAAGTGTCGCTGATGCTTCCAGTTAAAGAAATGAAGCAAACCATCACTGAACTGGGCGGCACGCTTCCAGAAGACGAGCGCCAGTTGCCAACGATTCTAATTGAGACAATCAATCGTCTGTCTCGCTAGCATGAATGAATCCGTACTATTTGTCTCTTAATTCTATAAACTATATTATTAATATAAATAACATATTACTTATTCATCAGAAATTTTTGAGATGAGTCAATAGAAAACGAACTATAAGTGAATATTAAAAAATATTTACTTACTGTTTTTCAAGTATCATATTATGCAATAATTTTATTTATTTGAGATTGCGTGCTTAAAAAAACAGGGGGAGAATAGGAAGACAAAGTTATCTGTCAAGGAAAACAGTTGTGTACTGCCCACACAGGTCGCGCCGAGCATATTGGCAAAAGTGTTTAATAAATCTCAAACCTTGCCATTTGCAACAAACCCGGATGGGTCTGTCGACATGACGGTTTATAGAGCGTGGCTACGGCAGACATGGAACGATGGAATGAAAGTATGCGGGAACAATAACCCTTTATGCGCCATAAGAGGAGTTTCTCGCGCCGTCGTGCAAGTGTTATAAAGCCTATCCTTTTGTTTTGATGGATAGATATGACTTGCGCGTATGGATTTTCACTTGGTGCAGTCGGTGGGGAGTGGCACAGTAGTCATCCATGAACTTGCAAAATTAGACAAGGCGCCAGCAATTGAAAAAAACGTTGCGATTGATTACACAGACGGGCGCGGCATCGTGAGCAATCAGGGTAGAGAGAATCAGTGCAGTGCAATCACCCGGTAAACATTTCAAAAATGGAACATATTGTGACAACCGAAACACTGAACGAATCACCCGCAGTCGTCGAGCGCGTCCATGCGGGTCGTTTGTTAGAAGACGGTCATGCACATTACAACCATAACCCGCAAGATAGGGGCAATGCCAATGAAGCCCATCTGTTGAGCGCCCTTGCCGAATACGAACACAGCATTGGCAAGACGTTAAAGGTGTCTTACGGTGAATATGCATACCTGGGCGATAACGGCAAGGAGGGTGCTCGCCTGGCCTTTTTGCCGAAAGAGGGATCGCTCGATCAAATCGGACAGTATGTGACAGCTGACCATTTGCGCGCCCATCTGGAGCGGGAGATTCCCCTCCAGAAGGACCGTGAAGCGGTGTCTGCATTTTTCATGTTCAGTGAAATTGATTCTATTCAATCTAAAAAAAGAACGCAGGACGAGGAGCAACCGGAGATTGTTGACAGACAACTAACAGAAACAGATGCTGAAAGGCTCAATAAGCACGCAGACGAAAACAATACTATTCAGCCAACACCTGACCAAGAAACGAAGCTCGCAAGCGCACTTGCAGAACCACAAGAAAACGCATTTGTGCGATTTTCCAGTGCTGATGATGTAACTGCGCAACCAGCCGCTGCAGTGTCGCAGAAAAATGCTCCGCAACAAGCGAAAGACAGCCTAGCAACGCTTTTGAATGGCCGGTTTATCCGAGGGGAAAACGGCGAATATCGGCGGCTGATGGAAACGCGCGTCGCGCTAATGGATGAAGCGAACAAGATTCGCTTCGTGGACAAACAGATGGATACCTTTCAGGCGGCGATTGAACTGGCGAACTCGAAAGACTGGAAAGCAATTCTCGTAACGGGTACAGAGAAGTTTCGCCGCGAAGCGTGGTATCAAGCACGTCTGGCTGGCTTGAAGGTCGTCGGATATGAGCCGACCGAGAAGGACCTGAAGACCTTTGCAACGGCGCAAGAACATCGCCACAACAAAGACGTTCCGGATAGAGCAAGTGATGTATCAAAGCACTTGAAAAGCGAGTCGCTGGCGGATGCGGAGCAATACGCGCTCAAGTCAGGCGGAGGAACGCAATCGCCCAATATTGCAAACGGGCGTTATGCTGGCAAGATGATTCACGAGACGGAGCACCACATGGTTCAGGATGTGGGCAGAAAAATAGCTGTGGTGCATGACAAGTCATGCTTCGATTCGGTCAATCTGGAAAAGATGATGGCGCGCGACGCGAGTCTGCGCGTGCAGTATGACAAAGGTAGAGGGATATTAGGCGCTGGCCAGGAGCGCTCGCATGCAAAAACGTATTGATTCAGCAAGCGCATTCATTCACATATTTAATATTAATTATGCACGATGCCGAAGAACAGGGCGCTGCTTATAACAATCAGAAACTTCCAACGTCGGAAGTAGCATCCAAGCGTTCCTCTGTAGCGCGAACGTACCTGTTTGTTCCTTTTAAGGAAAAAGACGAAGCGAGAGCACTGGGCGCCCTATTCGACCCTCAGAAAAAAGCATGGTACATCCTAGATGATCTTGATAGTGCGCCTTTCAAGCGTTGGGCCGAACCGCCTCGCGCGTTAACTGAACAAAATATTTATGATCAGTTCGAAAGGGCATTGCAGGCCGCTGGATTGGTGCTGAACGGGCCGGTGCAAATGGATGGCGGGTGGCGCCAAACCACTGTCTCGACCAGCAAAAGTATCAAGGCATTAAAGGGCGCATATCGGGGCGAAATTGTCGACGGCATGGCCCATGGCTTCATCACGAACCATGATACCGGCGAAAATCGGCCGTGGTTTCCAGAAGGCACAACTTTGTCCAGCAAAGACCGTGATCATCATCGTCAACTGCTCGATGAGAACCGCCACCAACGCGAACAGGACACGGCAACACAATACGAAGCTGTTGCGGCACGCTCTAAAAAGAAGTGGGAGGCCCTGGAGCCAGCACTGCATCCTTACCTCAAGCGCAAACAGGTGGGCGCATTTGGTTTGCAGCGCGATGGTGATTCGCTGGTCACACCGATCCGTGATGTGGATGGCAAGATATGGAGCCTGCAATACCTCTCGGCCGCAGAGAGGGGAAACAAACTTTACGAGAAAAACGGCCAAAAGACGGGGCATTTTCATGTGCTTGGCGATTTGAATGCCGGTAAGACCATACTTTTTGGTGAAGGCTATGCCACCTGTGCGAGCCTGCACATGGCATCTCAGTTACCGGTCGTGGAAGTTTTTGATGGTGGAAATATCAGTCCGGTGCTACGCAATTTGATACCGCGTTTAGCAGGTAAAACATTGATCATTTGCGGTGACGATGATGTGCCGACAGATGAGCGGATATTGAACACGCTTAACAAAATGATTGCGTCCGATTACGCGAAACCCAAGTTGTTATTGCCAGAAATCTTCGCTGATGAGGTTGTCATCGACGGAAAAAAACATCCGCTGCACACTCATCCGGATTGCTCACTTCAATTGGCGTATGAGACGAACGCCGAAGGCGTGAAACGCATCGTAGGCGAGTTAACAAACCACGTGACTGGAGGGCAGGTGTCCGTAAAAATTGTTAATCCTGGCCGGGAAAAAGCACTGGCTGCGGCGACAGAGTATGGCGTCGAAGCCGTCTTCCCAATATTTCAATCACTTGCAGGATCGCCCACAGATTTCAATGACCTCCATGTACGCGAAGGGCTGGCAGCGGTGCGCAGACAGGTTGGCTTGGCAATGCTGATGAGATCGCCGACGTCAATCGCAATCCAAACGCCGATCGATGTCGCTCGCGCGCAGATCGGAGACGCAGCAGTAGTGAGCCATGCAAAAGACAATCATAGCCAATACGTCGGCCCTATTATTGGGAATACGCCTTCGCACGCGGTGCAAAACGTCGGTCGGCAAACAGCGATTGCACACGATTTAAGACGACTCGATAAAGTACCGCAAGTGGGACAGGCAGCGCGTATTGTCTACAGTAATGGTCGAGGTCAAGTCGAGGTTTCGCAGCAGACAAAAAGCAGAACAGTTGAACGATAAATACTATATTTAAATTCCAGATAAAGCAGGCGTTATTCATGCATACCGGGCAGCGCAATCGTTCCGTACACTTCAGCGCATCTATTCTGGTGTTTTTCATGATGTGCCTCGCGCTGTCGTCCTGGGTGGCAACGCAGTATTTTGCACATGCACTGGAATATCAGGATGGGTTAGGGGAGCCTTTCTTATATATTGGTCAGCGAGCACGGATTTATCAACCGTTTGCCTGGAGCGGCTGGGCGGCGCAATGGCTCAACACCACCGGCTTGCTCTCGACATATGTCACGCGCATGCTGCTTGTCCTGTGTACTGGCGGCCTGGTTAGCTTACTGCTCGGCTTTTTCCTGTACTACCGCCGTAGCCTGAAAACCGAAGTGCCGGATGATCTTCACGGCTCCGCGCGTTGGGCTGTGGAACGAGAGGTTGAAAAAATGGGGCTGATTTCGTATGAGCGATGTGAAGGCCCACTTTGGAAACGTAAGCGGACACATCGAAAAGCGAGTGGGCCATGCATTGGGGCATTCGATACGCCAGTCGGTCGCAAGATGATGCGTTCCAGCGATCCTGTCAACTTGCTTTGTTTTGCACCTTCACGTAGCGGGAAAGGCGTCGGCCCGGTTGTCACGACTCTGTTGTCTTATCCGCATAGCATCGTGACGAACGACATCAAAAGCGAAAACTATGAATTGACCAGTGGATTTCGACACTCGGCGGGTTCACTTGTGATTCGCTTTGACCCAACCTCAGTAGACCAAAAAAGCATGGATGGGAAGACCCGTTACAACATCGCTGCGTACTGGAATGTTCTGGATGAAATTCGGGCCTGTACTGAATACGACGTGATGGACGCGCAGAACATTGCACAGGCGATTGCAGACCCAGATGGTGAAGGGATGGACGATCATTGGGTCAGCACATCATACGAGCTGCTTGTGGGTATAACACTACATGTCAAGTATTACGAGAGGGACAAGTCGCTTGCCGGATGCTCAACGTATCTTGCCGATCCCAGCTTCACCGATCCAGAACAAATGTTTAATCGGATGCTCAATGCAGAACATGACCCCGAAGGGGTAATGGGATGGAAAGATTCGATGGGCAGTCCCACGAAGACGCATCCACAAATCGCTCTTGCCGCACGCGCCATGCTAAACAAAGAAGAAAAAGAACGTAACAGCGTCTTGTCAACGGCAAAAACGAAACTAAGCCTTTATACAGAGCCGATTGTGGCGCGCAATACATCCCGCTCTGATTTCAGGGTCAACGATCTGATGAGCCATGAAAAGCCGGTGAGTTTATATATGGTTATTCCCCCTTCGGACAAAGCTCGACTTCGTCCACTGATTCGGCTTTTTATCACTTTCCTGTTGTTACGGCTGACCTCCAGCATGGCCTTTGAAGAGGGGAAGAGCGTCAAAGAGTATCGGCATCGGCTGCTGCTATTGATTGACGAATTGGCGTCGTTGAAGAAGCTCGAACAGTTACAGGATGGGCTGAGCTATATCGCCGGTTATGGAATTACCGCATTTCTGTTCGTGCAAGACCGGATCCAATTACGCGAAGCGTATGGCGATAACGAAACCATCACGGCGGGCTGCCAGCTGCGGATCGCCTACGCACCGAACACCATCGAGACGGCCGAAGATATTTCAAAAATGACGGGCATGATGACGGTAAAGCGGCAAAGCGTCTCTTACAGCGGGAACCGCCTTGGCGCAATGCTCGGTCAGATGAATATTTCTGAGGAATTGGTAGAACGACCGCTATTAACGGCAGATGAGGCGAATCGCCTGTCGCGTGATGAAATGCTGGTATTTAACACCGGCTATCCGCCAATCCGCGCGCGTAAATTCAAATACTTTGAAATGACCGAATTTTTGAAGCGTGCAAGAATAGCAAGTCCTAGTCGAATTTCTATCAGCTATATCAATGAGCGAAACCAGATAGCATGCCAATGGTTCATGGTGTCCTGCGAACGTAATGATGACAGTAAGAATCTATACTTAACAGTCAACACCTATTCTAATTTTCCTGCGGTGCGTTTAGTCGTCAAACAGGCGCACATTGAGCGTGAAACTTTGCTTGAGTTTGAATACGTGCTTTGCGATACAACGGGCGCGCCTGTTGACCGAGCGCTGACGCTGGACGATCTGCATATGATCGCAAAGCCCGTTGGAGAAGCAACTGATTTTGATCCGAAAGAAGCCTTCGAAGTTCATTTCGTTGTGAAAGAGATAGGAGATTACAAGCATTTTTCCCAAACGGGGTTTTACCGCGATATGTCGGTATTTGAACGGCAGGCACGGAAAGAAACACGGGATTTATTCCACACATTCGAGGCTAAAGAAGGCAAACCGACTGAGCCTACGATTGAGCGCGTCGTGTCCGACGGCCGCTACGTGGGCAAAGTGTTGTTTCAAACGGAGCATTATCTTGCTATCCATCGGCTGAATGATCGGGAACAGGTATCGTTGCACCGCAAGTCGAAGCTCAACAAAGGCGGGAAAGTGGGTGAAATGGTAACGATCCAATACACCGGCAAAAAGGGAACGGTATGTTGACTGGGGAGATATCATCTTATTTATCATTTATCCTGCAAGGCAAGGAGGGATAGCGCAGCGCGCTGACTTGCATTTAGTCGCTTTTAAGCGAATAATGTGCATAAATGGAACTTATTCACTACCTCACTGAGGAGGGTACTGACATATGCGATGAATGGTTTTATTCCTTGCGTGATTTGCGAGCGATGGTAAACATTCAACGCAGACTTGATCGACTGACATCCGGAAATTTCGGCCAGGTTCGAGCGCTTCGCAAGGGCGTTTGGGAAATCAAGATAGACACAGGAGCAGGCTACAGGGTGTACTACGCCCGGCCGGACAAGCCATCGTTTTATTGCTATGCGGCGGGGACAAGCGCTCTCAAAATTCAGATATTACTCGCGCTGTTCAATATTGGGAAAATTGGAAACAACGTAATCGGAGGTAATCATGCAATATGCACTTTCCCGCTCTCATGAAGAGGCGACGATTGAAGGGTTCCGCAAGCGCCCAGAATTCGCTGCTGAATACCTGAATTCCATTCTGGAGGAGGGTGACCAGCAAGAGCTGCTCGTTGCGATTCGTCGCATTGCGCAAGCCTTTGGTGGCGTCTCCGAGATCGCAGAACAGGCCGAATTAAATGCAAAGTCCCTCTATCGTGCGCTTTCACCGCAAGGCAATCCTGAGCTGAAAAGTCTGACGGCACTGCTCAAAGCAATGGGCATGCGATTAGCCATACAGCCCATTCTATCCAGACACGCCTGAAACATTGGCGATATCAATCTCTATATAAAAGTTTCTATATTTTCATAGAATAAATATGTTTAAATCATTCTTATTACTCAGTACTGCGCTACTTTTGACGTTGGAAGTCGCTCATGCGGAAAATCTAACTATGTTGATGGCGCAGTGCGCTCCATCCGTACACCCCACGACCCTGAGTGCGATTGTTCGCACCGAATCCGGTGGACATCTGTATGTGCTGTCGGATGATGGTCCCCGGAATCTACCGTGGCAGGTTCGGAAAACCATGCTTCGCAGTTTTTATCCTGAGACACTACAGCAGGCATTGAGTATTGCGAAAACGCTGATTGACAATGGTCATCTCGTAGGCATCGGTTTAACGCAAGTCAGCAGTCAGCATCTCTCTCGCCTGGGGCTTTCGGTGGAACAACTACTGGACCCTTGTACGAATCTTCGTGCCGGAGTGTGGATTCTCACGAACTTTTATTTAAACGCGCGCAGACAGTACAAGAATCCGCAAAGCGCGCTACTCGCTGCCCTTTCTGCTTTCAATACCGGCAATTTCAAATCCGGATTTGCAAATGGATACGTACAAAAGGTTATGGCCAAGGCAGGCGCAACGATACCCAAACTCAAAACAACAAGAGCGCGCCGTTCGTCTACCGGCACCGCGTTTACGGGACCAGGCTGGGCCGCGCAAGTCGGCGTAGCCCTCTTCTGAAAGCCAGATTTTCAGCGTTGGAAGTTGAATTTTATTGACAGGCAGGCAGATAATTGTTGAAATGCACCGAAAACTGAGCCTGGAAATGCACTGAAAATTGACCCACCCCAAAA
>LXRJ01000423.1 GCA_001684025.1 Candidatus Glomeribacter gigasporarum
ATCGATGAGGTCCTAGGGAATGAAACTGACGATAATTAGGTTTAAAAATATTATATATTGTAAATGCTAATTTAATTAAATATAAATACAGTTTATTAGTATATTGTTTTATTACAAGCATGCGTATCAATATAAATGCTAATTTAATTAAAAGCAATACATTTTATTAGTTTATTGTTTTATCGCAAACATTCGTATACGTAAAGTTTTATCAGTAGTTTTATCAGTTTATATTTTATACTTTTTACGGTTAAATTAAAAGTGTTAAAAATGTTAACAGTATAATCMTATCACGTCGCTAGTTTATATTTTTATCAGGTTTTGTCAGGAGTATTGTCGGCATCACTAATTCCAACTATCATGTTATGTTTGTTCACTATATTTATTCTAATTATTGAACTAGTTTTATTTTACCTATTGTACTATATTTGTTCTAAATATTGTATTATATTTTCTACTATCATGCCATATCTTTTAAATTATATTTGTTCTAAAATTTTAAGTCTAGATTTAATAATACGATATAACAAAATGCACATAGATTTTAATATAATTGATTTGGTACAAAATATACAAATAGATAGTACCAAAATTTGGATAATTAACATGATAGTTGGAATTAGTGATGCCGACAATACTCCTGACAAAACCTGATAAAAATATAAAC
>LXRJ01000485.1 GCA_001684025.1 Candidatus Glomeribacter gigasporarum
AGAAGAARRWWKTTTTTTTGTTTTAACTGCACAAGCCTTCAAGAATAGTAACAAGTTGGGATAGAGTTGGCCATAATGTTGGTGAATAGTTATAGTGCTTTTTAAGAATATTACCAACTATTTTTGTTATTTCTTGAATTATAGAAAATGTCTGTTTCTGTTTCTCTTGTTGTTTTTGTTTAAAACATCTCTTTTGCTGTCTCTTTTTCCAAAAGAAATAACCTTTTGGTGTTTTGTTTTTATAAGAGTATACCATGATAAAAAAAGAATAATTATAAGAATATAAAACTTTAAGAAAAAGAATAAATAAAATAAGAGAATAAAAGAGAAAAAAAAAANTATATRTYAATATATAWAWAAAAAWWAAAATTAAAAGTGGAATTTAAATTCAATAGCCTCCAAAGATACTATAAGGCTTTTACAACAGGTCAATTATGGGGTTGTCACCTATTGTCCTTTTTGTATGAGTCGGGTATAACAAAATTGTTTGCCCTGTTCAAGGATTATTAGCCACTAAAACTTAGAAATATCCTAAGATATAACTAGAA
>LXRJ01000519.1 GCA_001684025.1 Candidatus Glomeribacter gigasporarum
GTTGGAACATCACCAAAAATATTTTGCTGCATTTCTTTCATTTTTCTTTTTTCAGTTTTGGTTTTTTTTGRATCTGTTTCTTCATCTTCATCATCTTTTGCGAGAATTTTTTTCARTTTTTCGAGAATTTTATCATCTTTTATCTTTGCTTTGAATTTTTTGAATAATGTCCTTTCATTATCATTTTCAGATACTAATCTGTTAAATTTGATAATATCCTCATTTGATTCAAATATTTCTTTAACTTTTTTATATAATAGGTTTTTCTTGATAACATTATTCATAAAATTCTCAACATCGACTGGACATGTTGTAAATTCATTTTGATATYTTTCAATATCAATAAAATAATAATCTTTTTCTTTGTATATTTCATTAACTTTTTTTCTAAGAGTTTGAAGATTCATTTTTTCTTGTTCCGAATCATCAAGTTGATTAATTTTTTTATCAAAATATTGATTATCTTTTAGTGTTTCGTCGTAATTAGCATCAGA
>LXRJ01000526.1 GCA_001684025.1 Candidatus Glomeribacter gigasporarum
TTTTTTTCGCATTTTGTATTGCGTCTGTCGCGTTTGTGCCTGGCTCTTCTTAACCGCACACACCCGCACTGGCATCACGCCTTGCTCGTCTCTGACCCAGGCAGGCCAGCTGCCCGTTTCGCCCCATATCAGCGAACGCAGCAGAGACAGGAGAGCCACGGGCCTGCCCGATTCGTCTTCTAAGGGCACGTGCCTCAGATTCATGCGCACCAACACCTCCCCGCCTTGCGAGACCACATGACGTATCCCACGCCGACTCGCTAGTCCACGATCCGCCATCACGATCTCGCCCGCCTTCACCGCAAAGTGCCTGAGCGACTCGCCTTCGCTTATCTCAGTGACATGCGCCTCTTCGCAACATAAACTGGAGAGTTCGATAGCATAATGTAAGCGCCACGTGGAACCCGTGGCCCCAGGTTCACATACCACACTGGAATCCATCAATCGCACGCGCTTGCCCAACACCTTCTGTTGAGCTGACCCTGA
>LXRJ01000550.1 GCA_001684025.1 Candidatus Glomeribacter gigasporarum
TTGTTCATCTTGTCGAGACGAATTTAATGGCATAAAAAATCATTCGATTCTCGATAATATTATTAATTCGTCAAATTATTTGTCTATTATACTTGGTTTATTTTTCAAATATCTATTAGGTTTTTAGATAAAAGCATATTATTATATCGGATGTAAACACAATTCTTTTTTACAATGTTATGGAATTTCAAAAGATGAGAATAATACTAATGACTATTACATAGTCTTGCAATACGCAATTATGGGCTCCTTGAATAAAAATCTTCATATAAATAAACAAATAGAGTGGAAAAGGAGGTTAGATTTACTATCATATATTGCTAAGGATCTTCAGTTAATTCATTTACTTGATATTATCCATAGTGACTTACATTGCGGAAACATATTAAAATTAATTTATATAGTCATATATTAGCAATTTTGGGCTTTCGGCCACCATTCAATCGTCAATAA
>LXRJ01000635.1 GCA_001684025.1 Candidatus Glomeribacter gigasporarum
GCGCTGCCCGTTGAATTCAACCGGCGTAAGAAGCGTGTTGTGCACCGTGATGGTGTGTTGAACCTCTGTCATTTCATCCTCTTTTATTGCCGAACACCCGCGCATCGCCGGATACCCGCGCATCGCCGAACACCTGCGCATCGCCGGATACCCACGCATCGCCGAATACCTGTGCATCGTCGAATACCCGCGCATCGCCGGATACCCACGCATTGCCGAACACCTGCGCATCGCCGGATACCCGCGCATCGCCGGATACCAGTGCATCGTCGGACACCCGCGCATCGCCGGATACCCACGCATTGCTGAACACCTGCGCATTGCCATACACCCGCGCGTTACCGCCTACCCACGCCTCTCCGTAATGGCTCAAGTTCTCTTCTTTCTC
>LXRJ01000678.1 GCA_001684025.1 Candidatus Glomeribacter gigasporarum
CAAGCGCCTTTGGAATAGTAGAGTTTCATATCCTGTCACCTTTCAAGTCGGGAAGGTTTTGGCATCAGTACAATCCTACCCTATCCCCGTGCGCGCCGCCGATCAAATGAGCACCGCTCTGGGTGCCTGAAATTATATCTGTGACTGATCTTCCCGCTGATCCAGCCCCGCTCAGCATTGCGCTACCCGGCTCCACCCCGCAGCCATTCACCCAACTTCGACCAACGCCGCGTCACCTGCTTGCCCTTGACGGCCATTGCCAAGGCGCGCTTCTGGCCGACCAGTATCACGAGACGCCTGCCGCGTGTGATGCCCGTATAGATCAAATTTCTTTTCAGCATCGGATAATGCTGAGTG
>LXRJ01000722.1 GCA_001684025.1 Candidatus Glomeribacter gigasporarum
CTGTCGCAACCGTCCTATGGACACCCTCGGGTCAGCAACGCACTGCGCCCACAAGGGCTATGTGTTCCGGGCGGGGGCATACGCTCAATCTGGCGGCGCCATGATCTGCAGAGTGTCGAGAGGCGCTTAAAAGCCTTGTCCGCTAAAGTCGAGCAAGACGGAGTTATTTTGACTGAAGACCCACTTCAAGCGCTTGAGCGGGCGCGGTGCGAAAAACAGGCGCAGGGTGAAATGCAGACTGAGCCTCCAGGATATCTGGGCGGTCAGGACACGTCCTATGCCGGTCATCTCAAGGGCGTCGGACGGATCTATCCGCAG
>LXRJ01000078.1 GCA_001684025.1 Candidatus Glomeribacter gigasporarum
TTTTTTTGCGTTTATTATTCGCAGCATTTGTCATTGTTAGTCAT
This sequence comes from Candidatus Glomeribacter gigasporarum, assembly GCA_001684025.1. Lineage (GTDB taxonomy): Bacteria > Pseudomonadota > Gammaproteobacteria > Burkholderiales > Burkholderiaceae > Glomeribacter > Glomeribacter gigasporarum_A. The sequence goes on from LXRJ01000078.1 coordinate 45, forward strand.
GCATTTCCACTCGGCGGATTCGGGGAAGACCCAATGTGGCGCTGGTCATTGCGTCAAGATTCCATTGGAGGAATATGTGTTTCCGGATTTTTCATCATTAGCGGTTACCTAGTCACAAAGAGCAGCCTGTCAACTGATATATTGCAGTTCGCATGGCGGCGGTGTCTGCGTATTTTTCCAGCCTATTGGACAGTTCTTCTTATTACCGGCTACATAGTTGGACCTACGCTTTGGTACAATGAGTCTGGTCATTTAAGTCACTATTTTTCTTGGAAGTCTCCAGGCCCTTTTACTTATTTCACATCCAACACGCTGCTTCATATCGGTCAATATAGCTTATACGATTTGTTGCGCGATACGACTCCATATGGAAGATCTATCAACGCAAGTGCATTCAATGGTTCGCTCTGGACACTGATTTACGAAAGACAATGCTATATTTTGATTGGGTTATTGTCTGTATTTGGTATTCTCCGGCGCATCCCTTTACTTACACTTGTTCTAACCGGATTACTTTATGGCCTAATCGTTTTGCAAACTTTTGATGCAACGATCCCTGGACGCATCGCACCTTGGCTGAGCGATCCTCATCTCGTGAGATTCAGCGCGCTCTTCATGATTGGCGGTTGCGCCGCCGTATTCGCGAAAAAGATCATTGTAGATGACCGTCTTGGCATACTGTCCCTGCTCATTTACTTATTCGCTCTCCTTAAAGGCGGGTACTTCATGTTAGGGTATCCGGCCATGGCATATCTGGTTTTATGGCTTGCATGCCGCCTACCTAGCTTCTTTAAACGCATCGGCGCAAATAATGACTATTCATATGGCATTTATATCTACGGCTTTCTCGTGCAGCAATTACTTGCATATTGCAATATCCAGCGCGCGGGGTTAATCGCATATACAGTATTGTCTCTTATAATAAGCTTTATATGCGCTTGGTTCAGTTGGCATTGCATTGAGGAGCGTGCGCTCAAACTCAAACTCTGGGGTCTGGGGCATGGCTTTTTGTATTGGCGTAATCTAATTGCTGCAAAGTTTTTTGCTTAACAAAAAAATATAATACGCCAACATGTACCACAATTTGTCATGAAAGCTGTCGCTGAGAAACGTATCCTTGTCACCGGCGGCGCCGGTTTCATCGGTTGTGCGATTGCGCAGTTGCTTGCGCCCGTTGCCGACCGTTATATCGCGCTAGACATTCTACATCCACAAGTCCACCCAGGCCGTGTTCGCCCTCCTATGCTCCATGCTGTTGCCGAATTACGAATCACGGATGTCACTCATGAAAACACATGGGATGCGGTATTCAGGCATTTTAAACCGCACATCATTATTCATCTTGCCGCTGAAACAGGCACAGGCCAATCTCTCACCGAGGCAAGCCGGCATGGTCTTGTGAATGTCGTGGGAACAACCCGTCTAACGGATGCGCTCAGTCAGTACGCCATTCACGTCGAACATATTGTATTGACCAGCAGCCGGGCTATCTACGGTGAAGGCGCATGGTGTACCCCGGACGGAGCAATCACCTATCCAGGACAACGTAGTCAGACGCAACTCGAAGCTGCTCAATGGGACTTCCCAGGTCTTAGCGCACTTCCATCGCAGGCTAACCGTACTGAACCGCGCCCAACCAGCATTTATGGAGCAACAAAATTAGCACAGGAGCAGATTCTATCTGCATGGGCGCTGGCACATCAAATACCGCTTTCCATTCTTCGCTTACAGAACGTCTATGGTCCTGGGCAATCATTAACGAATTCATATACGGGTATTGTCGCCCTCTTCTCACAACTTGCACGCAAAGGTCAAGCCATTCCTTTATATGAAGATGGGCAGATGACGCGCGATTTTGTTTTTATTGATGATGTTGCAAATGCCATTGCTGCAGTATTGGCTTGTCCACCCGATGCAATACAATGCTTCGATATTGGATCCGGTCAACCCACTACTATTGCACGTATGGCACAGCACATCATTGATCATTACGGGTCGCCGCCAGCGACCCTCTGCAAAAAATTCAGGAACGGCGATGTGCGCCATGCATCATGCGATCTCACAAAAACGCTTGCTTATCTCGATTGGCGCCCGCAACATTCTTTAAAAGATGGGCTGATTAAGCTACAAAGCTGGCTGAGCACTCAAATTGATCACATCGCTTGATGTATAGCCTAAAAGGCACATATGAAACGCGACACCCAAATAAAGGGGCCTGCCTCTTTGCAGATTCAGTCCGTACTATTCAACAATACACAAGCACACGTTGATCAGGCGCTACACAGCCTTGCACGCGCAGTCGAGCTTGGCATCGGTAGCGGTGTTTTATCCGAGGTTAAGCTCGTATTCGGGGATTGTTCACCGGAACCCGTCTTTACCGACGGGCACATGACTGAGCGCATTCAACAATTTAAACCACAAGGCATCCGTCGGATCGACTACGAATTTTTCAATAAGAATTTGGGATCAGCAGCCGCTCACAATCGGCTGTTGCAAAAGCTCTGCACCGATCTTGTATTGATTTTGAACCCTGACACCCTCGTAGCTCCAAACCTCTTTCTGGAGTTGATCAAACCTATGCAAAAGATAGGCACTGGCATTGTTGAAGCGCGTCAGATACCCATTGAGCATCCCAAAAACTACGATCCCATCACGGGGGAAACGGGATGGGCGGCAACCGCATGCGCCTTGATATCGAGCGCGGCCGCGCGCGAGGTCGGTGGATTTGATGCTGAGTCATTCTTCCTTTATTGTGATGACGTCGATTTTTCATGGCGAGTTCGGCTGGCTGGTTATAAAGTCGTGTTCCAACCCTCCGCGGTTGTGTTCCATGATAAAAGGTTATCTACCGCAGGCAAATGGCAGGTCGGCAAAGCTGAAGAATACTACTCTGCCGAAGCGGCGTTATTTTTGGCCCATAAATATTCGCGTAATCGGCTTGTAAAACGGATCGAAAGTCAACTCTTAGCCAAAGGCAGTGCACTTGAGAAGAAAGCCGCGCGTGCATTTCAGAAGCGCCGGCTCGAAAAGAAACTGCCTCCTCAAATTGATCCTACTCACACAGTCTCTCAGTTCATCAAAGGTTTTTACGCGCCCCACCGCTTTTAAAATACGGATATGTCCCCCAACGTTAAATACCAGCATCCATATCAACAGAATACCGTCTATAGCCATGTTGTTGAATTGATCCGTCAATACGGACAAACGAGCGGGACTCATTTAGATCTCGGCTGCGGGTACGGAGCGATCGCTGAACCCTTGCGTGAACTCGGCCTGGATTACGTGGGTTTAGATAGCAATGAAGCTGCAATAAACGACTTACGCGCGCGTGGTTTTAAAGCAGGCTTGCTCGATCTGAACGCGTCACAGCCGACCCTTAGCAAGCTCCGAGAACAAATTTCCAACCCAACGCTGGTTTCGATTTCACTGATTGATGTCCTCGAGCATTTAACGACTGGGCCAGCATTGCTTGAGCAGTTGCGCGCGTTGGCGGATGGAATCTCTGTATTATTGATTATCAGCGTACCGAACATAGGGCACCGCGATCTCGCCTTCAAATTGCTTGGAGGGCGGTGGGATTATACCCAGGAAGGGCTGCTGGATCACGCTCACGTGATCCACCACACATCCCGTTTGATTGACGCGGTGGCGCGACGCGCCGGCTGGGTAGAAGTCGCCCGCAATGACTTTCATATGGAGCGCAGCGATCAGAATTTTCCATTCGCGCATCCTTTGTTGTCTGAACATACGGCGATTTATCAATATTTGCGCCAACTCCGCGACACAGTTGATCCGTTTGCCTCCGTTAATCAATTGGTTCGTGCCTATCTGCCTGGCCCGCGAAAAGATCGGTCCATTGTGTCAGAACGTACCGAAGATAAAGCGCGTCCGTTTTTATCTATTGTGACGCGCACGCAAGGTAAACGGCTCGGCGCCCTGCGCGATCTCCTGCTCTGTTTGACAGCGCAAACATGCCAAGATTTTGAATGCTTAATTGTTGCGCACAAGGTGGATAGTCAAGGGTTTTATAAGATTCGGAGAATCATTGAAGATACGCCTGCACAGATGCGTAGTAAATGCCAACTCATTCTGTGTGATAGAGGTAACCGCACCGCGCCGCTCAATCTCGGCTTTGAAAAAGCATCCGGTCATTACATCAGTATTCTGGACGATGACGAGCTCGTATTTGCCCATTGGGTGGAAACATTTAAATCTTTAGGCCAGAAAACATCGGGTTGTGTTTTGCGTGTTGTGATTGCCGAGCAGGACATTGAAGCCAGTGATGCACGCAGCGACAGCGTTCTTGGATTCCGAACCGTCAGTGCAATTCGCACGCCCTATCCCTCTCATTACGATTTCTTTGCGCATCTCCGGCAGAATTATTCGCCCACATTATCGTTAGCATTCCCACGCACTGCATTCCATGAGCTTGGAATTCAATTTGATGAGACTTTAAATACTACTGAGGATTGGGATTTCGAAATGCGTACCGTACTGGTCTGCGGTGTTCAATCAAGTCCCGAAATTACAGGCATCTATCGTAAGTGGCGTGTTGGAGAATCATCTTATGCACTACACTCACAGGATGATTGGATGCGCAACTATGAGCGAATCGTGTCAAAACTCGATACCCAATATCATATTTTTCCTCCAGGCACAATTGGGAAGCTCAATCAGCAAAGCCAAGAACTACAGAACCAGCATCAGTGGATACTCAAGCTTGAAGCAGACCTTGCAGCAATACAGCAAGGAGGTATGCTAAGGCTTATATTGCGGAGATTTCCGCGGATGTATGCAATATTAAGGCGCGTCTATCGAGCATGCCGTCACATCGTTCCTGGCACTATGCGGCGTGCCGCTTCATAATGGGATATCGATCTTAATCAAGATTTTTTGAAAAACTGTTTCGACCCGCATGATGTGCACGATCGATGCCATTGACGCTTCAATCGTCATCTTTCGTAATTCGCGCGAACAACTCGAATCACTATTTAAAAGCCTGGCTGCGCAAAGCATCACGAAACATTCAACGTTACGCGTCTTTATCCGGAACAATGATCCGAGCAATCGGAAACATGTGGAGGCCTGTATTGCACAGATTTGCGCCTCCCTTCCACTGGATATCACTATTGCTCATTCCGAACGCAATATTGGCTTCGGGGCAGCACACAATGAAAACTTTCGACTTGGGAGCGCGCCTTTCTTTTTAGTCTTAAACCCAGATGGTGCGTTATGGAGCGACGCCATCGAAAGGCTTGTTGAACATGCGCACTCGGACCCGGTGGCTGCGGCTTGGGAAATGCGCCAAGTGCCTTATGAGCATCCCAAAATGTACCGCCCTTCGACCCTTGAGACGCCCTGGGTCGCCGGCGCTGCCGTGATGTTTAGACGGAGCGCTTACCAAGCGGTCAACGGGTTTGACGCCCGTATCTTTTTATATGGAGAAGACGTCGACCTTTCCTGGAGGTTGCGCGCGCAAGGTTGGAAGTTGCGCTACATCCCGCGCGCAAACTTTGTTCATCATACATATGATGCTCCAGGACAAATCAAACCTTCTCAAACCATTGGAAGTATTTATGCCAGTCTTTGTTTACGCGCACGTTATGGCACAGTCAAACAGATATTGGGCGGGCTCGGATTGTGGATGGCTGAGTTATGCATCCGCCAACCGTTTGCTGGGCGCCGCCAGGCGCTCATCAACGTATTGCGGCGCTTTTTTTGTGACTTCCGCTACTTCAGACGCAGCGGCACAGCGCTCAGAAGAAGCGGTTTTCAACCGGAATTCATGTATTGGGACTATGGACTGCATCGGGACGGTGCATTTCACGCGTTCCATTGTACAGAATCCACCGATACGGCAGCGCCCAAAGTCTCCATTGTTGTCCGAACTTGCGCCCGGCCTGCACTGTTGCGGGAAGCGTTGCAGTCTATCGTCTATCAAACCTATCGCAACATAGAAGTGATCGTCGTCGAAGATGGGGCACCGCACGCGCAACATTTAGTGGAAACAGAGTTCAAAAGTCAGCTGAATGTTCGCTATTTTTCAACTTACGCGAAAGTTGGCCGCAGCACCGCCGGTAATCTGGGTTTAAAAAACGCAACCGGAGAATGGCTCGGTTTTCTGGATGATGACGACCAATTATTTGCAGATCATGTTGAAGTTCTCGTCCATGCGGCTCTATCTGCTCAGCGCAAGGTGGTATACGGCACAGCACTCGAAATTGGGACAAGGATTGAATCTTCGGATAATGGGGAACTACGATACATTGAGAAAAAACCCGTCATTCGCTATCGTCAACCTTTCTCCAAACTGACTCTTTGGAAGAAAAATTTTCTGCCGATACAATCCGTTCTTTTCCACCGTGATCTCTTCGAACGCTACGGAGGCTTCGATGAAGACCTCGACCAGCTCGAAGATTGGCTTCTATGGGTCCGCTATTCACTCGAAAATGACTTTCAATGGGTCAACAAGGTGACTTCCCTGTACCGGGTCCCTTACGACCGGGATCAACTGCTTGCCCGCCATGCAAAGCTGCGAGCAGCATATCCCAGTGCGATCGCACGGCAATATGAAATGCGAGTGTGCCTATCGCCGCGCGTGGTTGTCGATATGATAGATGAACATATGCGTTCCCACGCACTTATTTATGTATCGAATACTCGATTCCACAATCTTGCAATACGTTTTCCTATCCTACGCCGGCTTTACTCGGCAATCCTGGCGCTCCTTCCAGGACGAAGGCGTAAAACTTAATCCTGGCTTCAAGTATTTATTTGTTATTTTTGAATTGAATATCTTTTTCGGATCTCTAATCCGTATGCGCAAAAAAA
>LXRJ01000738.1 GCA_001684025.1 Candidatus Glomeribacter gigasporarum
GGTGCATGGCCCACCAGGGGCACCAGGTCACGCTGGCCTTTGACCTTCAGGCGCAGCACGCAAAAGCCGTTCTCCGCGTTGTGAAAGGTGACCCGCTCCACGAGACCAGCCAAGTGATCCAGCGCGGGCTTTGGAGCGATATTTGAGCGGTTGTCCACCATGAATCAACGAGCGCTACGCCCGTTCTTGAAGTCCTAAAACCAGCATACTAGAGAGGATGCTTCAGGTCTCCTCCTCCGCCATTGGGACGATGCGCGCCGCTGCGGGCGCATGCGTGCGCGTGCAGGGAGTTAAGGGGCGGATGGCT
>LXRJ01000794.1 GCA_001684025.1 Candidatus Glomeribacter gigasporarum
GAACAAAGCCACCGATAGTTAGAAGCCCGAGTAAAACTTGATTACTTGCATACGTTGTTAGTGCAGCTAAACCAAATCCAAGGATAATGACTTGCATTGAACTAAAAAACTGTACCGATTTGACCGTATTTATGGATAATTTTTGTTGCCTTTGAATTACTCTATCAATGCCATTTAGTTCATACTCTTCCATAGAGTATGTCTTTACCAGGCTTATATTTCTGAGAGTGTCGATGATCCTATCCATTGAAACGTTTTCTGCTTTGTTC
>LXRJ01000848.1 GCA_001684025.1 Candidatus Glomeribacter gigasporarum
GGGCCCSCCCCCCCCCAGCCGGTATCGGTTGGGCTGGGATATCCAGAAAGACACTTCACTGCCGTATCACCTGTTTTTGATTGATCTGAAAGACCACCGGATGCGGCGCGGTGCGTTCTATGCCTTCTCCGCTCAGGGGCTGGCCCCATAAGCGCTAACCAAATTTATAGTCCCCACTTTTCGCGTTGATAAGAGCGCTTTCTAGATC
>LXRJ01000849.1 GCA_001684025.1 Candidatus Glomeribacter gigasporarum
TGGCAAGGTCAAAGCGCCGAGCTATACCGTCAACGGTAAAACCTACAACAATGTGAAAGATGCGCTCGCTAATGTGCAAGCAGGGCCTGGAGAAGAGAACCCGTACATCAAAATTTCACCCATACACGGTATCGCCGATACAGAATCGAGAGCCGCCGGCGATATTGCGATTGGCCCGGGCGCGATTGTGGATTCACAGACGCAAG
>LXRJ01000851.1 GCA_001684025.1 Candidatus Glomeribacter gigasporarum
CGCCCTTCATGAAGGCGATTCGGAAAAAGTGTTCAACCTGCTCCAAGACGCCATCGAAACAGACATCAAGCGCCGGGCGGAGGAGAAACACGAGCGGGCGCTGGACATAGCAGCGGAAGCGCGTGAAGAGTTGGAAATAGAAGATGCAGCGCGTGAATAGGAGAGATGGGATGAATCAAGGTACTGCTTTAATTTCGCAAGCCGT
>LXRJ01000378.1 GCA_001684025.1 Candidatus Glomeribacter gigasporarum
GTACAAGTTGCAGTCCGCTGGCATAGCCACGGGGTCGGGAACGACCAGAAAAAGCGTAATCCGTCAACAAACGACGCCAAAATTAAGCTTTTAAGGATCAATAGAAGGGACGATCCGGTTTGTGGGTCATGTGAAGTTAGGGAACTGCGGATCTAGAGAACGTAGATTCGTGCATCTTTTAATTGAGATCGACGTTTGTATGATTTGTAAATCCCTTTTTTTATTTGATGCAATAATTATAACGACACTTAATTATATGCAGGGCCTTAATTAGATGCAGGGCCTTTACAACTAATAATTAGAAATCCAAATTTTGAATGGATCGATTAAAGATCCTTACAATGAGAGTTACAGAGCCAAATTTTATATTTAATTAAAAAATTTTTACCAGCAGTTTAAGTTTCATCCAGATTATTAAAACAACAAATGAAGGTAAAGTAAATTTAGAAAAAAATTTCGTTTTCCAAATAAAATATGAAAAATGATTCTGTAACTTTGTTAATGGATTGAGAAAGAGTTATTTGGCGTTGAAACTTTCTGCTAAATAGAAAATTGCAACCTATGCATCTAAAAAAGATGCGGTAATTATATATATTTATATATAAGTACATCATCGATTAATAATTTTGATCAAAAAAAAATTCAATAATCTTAAACTATAAAGTTTTGATTTACTTAGTTGACATATATCCCAATGTTACATGTATATAATACCGATATGTTATTTGGCATAGTATTGTTGCTGAAGGATCTGAATTAGTGTTGGCAGGTGAAACTAT
>LXRJ01000404.1 GCA_001684025.1 Candidatus Glomeribacter gigasporarum
AAAGAATTTGAGGTTTGGATCAAAACTATCCCCGGTGACTACCGATGGTGGTTCGAGGAAAGTGACCCTCCAGTAATCTTAAAAGATAATATGACCGGTGAATCGATTTATCCTGGAGGGTTACGTTATAATGGTGAAATGTTACTGTACTTGCTAACACATGGATTCACAGACTTTGTYCRRGGGTTTTTTAAGAACTACACCAAATCAAACCCTGATAAATTTACACTCCGAGAAATTCTTGAAAACTTATTCGATGYGGATTGGTTTTATGATAAAAAGAGCGTGATTGACTACGAACTAAGCAATGAATTGCGAACCTACCTTAAGATTGACAATTTTAATAAAATCTCTAAACTAAATCCYGACAAAGRAAAAGAATTGCTTAAACTGTGTAAGAAAGAACCAGCATTGCTAAAAAGGAAACCATTTAGAAACAGAAAAAATTATTATTTTATCATACGAATCCTAACTGAGATTCTAAAGATCGATGATAAGAAACTTTCCGATGAAGTAAAATATAATATCGGAATATTATTTTCTGGAGAAGGAATCCCAATACAAAACCCTGACGTTGCTCGTATCTATTTTAAAGAACTAGCTGATGATGAAACATCCGAGTTTCAGGTTAGGGCCGCATCAAATTATTCTAAAAAAATAGATTTAAATTCTCCAAATGGAGCAGCCAAGGCATTTGAAT
>LXRJ01000427.1 GCA_001684025.1 Candidatus Glomeribacter gigasporarum
AGTTTTCATCTTTGTGAATTCTTGTTATTGGAGTTATTCATTCTGATGTATTGTCTTCATATTAAAGTTGTCTAATATCAGCAAAATTTAAATACAGATATATATTAATATATATCATTTTATTAATATATATCGATGAAAAATAATTAATATATAAATTAAATATTTATTAATATATATCAATAATCGATATGTATCGATAAATTGATAAATATTGATATATAGCTATAAAATGATATATATCATTATTAAATATATTAATATATATTATTAAGTAGTTAGATATCGATATATATCTTATGTATTGATAAATTTCGATATAAGAAATTAATCAATATATGCAAATATATATCAAATTTTAWNCRTTWNTARTWWNATWGYTCATATATAATTATTAATATCTATTGATATTTATTATATATAATTATACATATATAAATACTATAATAATTACATATAATATATGTATATACTTTAAATATATCAATATTAGAAATTATATATACTTTAAATTATTTAGTGTATATTATTTTAGAACATAAAACAATTCACTAAATATTCATTCATTTTATTAAATTTTAGAACTATAAAATAGTTCTATCTATACTTTCTAATAGGATACAGCTATAGTATTTGAGCAATGTTAATTTTAAACATCCTTAT
>LXRJ01000432.1 GCA_001684025.1 Candidatus Glomeribacter gigasporarum
TTATGGATTTGTTCTTGTTGCTTTGTTGTATATTTTGTAAAAATCTGATTGCGTCTATGTTTTGTGTTATTTCTTCGATTAGAGTTTTTCTTTCTTTTGAAGTTGTTGCTRTGTTTTCTTGTGGACCAAGTTTGCTATYTATMACTTTTTTTAGGTCTTGCATATTTGCTCTTATGAGTTTTTTGCTATCTACTGTTATTCCATATAGTTTTGTTATTGGGATTCTTTTTGAGCACTTTTGTTTTTTAAGGCTGATTTCTTTTTGATTGCATCCTGTGCATCGTTCTAGTATTTTATTCTGTATGTTAGGTATCCAGTGATTAACTATTGATGTTTGATTCGATATTGCTGATATGCGTCCTATATACTTTGCTGGTGWATTTGTTTGAACTACCCAGGATGCTTTATTTAGGCTTCGTTTGTGAAGAATAAATGGATTGGGTGTTATCAACTTATTTCTATTATTACAGATCTGTAATTTGATTATATCAGTGATCATTTTGTACCATTTGGGTTCTCTTCCTCTGGGTATATGCGCTATTGTATGTGGGATTTGTGTCCATGTTAGTATTTCTTTGTTGTCATAGTTTGTGCATTGTTCTATAAAGTATAGTCCCATTTTATTCATTTTAGTTTTGATTAGGTGTGGTTT
>LXRJ01000435.1 GCA_001684025.1 Candidatus Glomeribacter gigasporarum
GTTCGCCTCGTTCACCATTGAGAACCAGAAGAAGCAGAAGCCGAAGTGGAAGTGGTGAACGAGTTGAATCTTTTGCTGATTTTGATTTAACAGAAAGAAGTAGAAGACTGGAGAATGGTAAATTTTATTCACTGTAAAAAAACAAGTRTTTGAATATGCYGATTCATAACTGATATTTATGTTTTATTTACTAATTTTTTCTTTCCTTTTTTACTTAAATGGTGGCCGAATATATAYYGATATTATAATTATTTTTTTCTTTCTTATTTGAATAATACCTGATTTATTATTTTTATTATTAAAAAAATGGTGSCYRAATTYATGCYGATTTGTAACTAATTTATTTATTATTATTTTTATTATATATATATATATATATTTTTAAATGGTGATCGAATTCATGCTGATTTATAACTAATATTTTATTATTATTATTATTATTACTATCTTTATTATTATTTTATTTTTTTAATATTAGAAAATCGATTACTATGGGATGAAATCGATAACCTATGTAAGATCCAAAGGGATCRGGACCGAAAAATTATGAAACTAGAAGATATGGTCCAACTTCTTCAAAGCTCCTATTCCTCCCTCACCAAAAAAATTGAGATCTTGCAGATTTTAAGCCACCAGACATCGA
>LXRJ01000028.1 GCA_001684025.1 Candidatus Glomeribacter gigasporarum
CGCAACTTTTTTGAGACGCGTGTGATTGAATATCAGACCGGCGGAGCGTTAAGCTGGGATTAAAGTATTTTTGCAGGATTTTTAAAAGAAGAAAGAAACAGTTTGCTGGATTTTTTATCTGAAAACTGAAGGAGAAAGTAATGGCAATTGCCAACAAAAAACCTGCTGTAAAAAAAGCCGTGGCGGCACCGGCTGCGAAAAAAGCCGCAGCTAAAAAAACCGTCGCGGTAAAGAAAACGCCAGTGAAGAAAACGCCAGTGAAGAAAACGGTGGCCAAAGAAGCGGCACCGTCTAAAAAAGTTGCGACTCAAGCGGCTACTGCAAAAAAAGCTCCGGTCAAGAAAGTTGTCGTGAAAAAAACGCCGGTGAAAAAAGCAGCCGTGAAGAAAACCGTTGTAAAAAAAGCCGTTGCGAAGAAAGTAGCGCCGGCGAAGAAAGGGGTTGCCAAAAAAGCGCCGGCGAAGACAGTCGCAAAGAAAACAGCGCCATCAAAAACTGCTATAAAGAAATCCGCTGCTGCCGTGAAAAAACCAGCGGTCAAAAAATCCGCAGTGAAGAAAGAGACCAAGAAAGCCGCCAATGCGAAGAAACCCGTCACGCCAGCAGTCAAAACAGTATTAAATCCCGCTTCCGCCTGGCCTTTTCCGACCAGCACGCGTCCCTAAAATGTGTACGCCTTCGCATCGTCCGCATCCCCGCCTTCCTCCTTTTAGGAGAGAGGGGATGCGGGAAAAAGGTTGCGCATCAATGGGTGACGCGCGTTATACCATTGGCAGTCAGCAGGCGCACACGTTCGCCGACGCGAAACACTTCTTGGGTTACTTCCTGCGTGACCGCGCGCAGTGCGCCATTGTCCAGCCGTACAGTGATCTCGACGCCATCGCGGACTTTAAGCCGCCCTTGAACCGCCCCTTCAATCGCATGTCCAGCGGCTGCGCCTGTGACACCGCCTGCAATCCCGGACAATAAGGATCCGCGTCCGCCGCCAATCGTGCTGCCTGCAACCGCGCCCAATGCGCCGCCGCCGACTAAGCCGAGTCCACCCGGTTGAACATTATCCACCTGAATTTTGACGGGCCGGACTGATTCAACTGTACCCATACGCACGCTTTGTTCCCTTTGCGCTTGCCCAGCCGTATACACATCGGCTGAACTGCTCAGATTTGTGCAACCTTGTAACCCGGCCGCAGCAGCGAGCAATGTGGCAAATGCGATGTGGTTCATCCAATTTATTTTTTTCATACCATGCTCCAAAGAATGAAGTTGTAACAAAACGACGACTTAAGAAATGAGTGACCAATCCTTATCCTAGAATGATAGCCCTGCGGACCGGTAAGTGATTTTAAATGATTCCACCTTGTCCAGTCAGACATGCCCAGCCTTCTTCAGCGCGCCAAACGGATCACTCGAGCCAGCGCGCACAAGCGCGTATGAGCGCATCCATTTATGCGCTCATTTTTCCGGGGCAGCGACCTGTTGCGCTGCGAGCCGGTCTTCAAGGTAGTGAATGCCGATGCCGCCTTCGGCAAATTTTGCATCAAGCATTAAATCGCGATGTAATGGGATATTTGTTTGGATCCCTTCCACAACCATTTCAGAAAGCGCAATGCGCATCCGCTGAATCGCCTGTTCGCGCGTTGCGCCATGCGCAATTAATTTGCCGATCATTGAATCGTAGTAGGGCGGCACGAAATAGTAATTATAGGCATGCGAATCGACCCGGATACCAGGTCCTCCAGGCATATGCCAAGCGGTAATCCGGCCGGGCGATGGCGCAAAGGTCAGTGCGTCTTCCGCGTTAATGCGGCACTCAATCGCATGACCTCTGAATGCAACATCACGCTGCCTAAAGCGCAATTTTTCGCCCGCTGCAATCCAAATCTGTTCCTGAACGAGGTCGATACCGGAGATCATTTCGGTAACTGGATGCTCAACCTGAAGGCGGGTGTTCATTTCAATGAAATAGAACTCGCCGTTTTCATACAGAAACTCGAATGTACCAGCGCTGCAATAGCCCATTTTTTTGCAGGAATCGGCACAGCGCATGCCGATGCGTTCGATCTGACGGCGCGGAATATGCGCAGCAGGCGCTTCTTCAATGATTTTTTGGTGACGCCGCTGCATTGAGCAATCGCGCTCGCCCAGCCAAAGCACATTTTTAAAAGTGTCCGCAAGGACCTGAATTTCGATATGGCGCGGGTTTTCGAGGAATTTTTCCATATATACCTGCGCATTGCCGAAAGCGCGCTGTGCTTCTTCGCGCGTCGTATTCACTGCACCCAGAAGCGCGGCTTCAGTGTGCACAACGCGCATCCCGCGCCCTCCACCACCCCCTGCCGCTTTAATAATGACCGGATAACCGATCTGCCGCGCGATTTTGACAATTTCTTCCGGCTTTTCCGGCAAAGCGCCTTCAGAGCCGGGCACGCACGGTACCCCGGCTTTAAGCATGGTCTGCTTGGCGGTGACTTTATCACCCATCAAGCGGATTGTTTCCGGACGCGGTCCAATAAAGGTAAAGCCGGATTGTTCGACACGTTCAGCAAAATCCGCATTTTCGGACAGAAAACCGTAACCCGGATGAATCGCTTCAGCATCGGTCACTTCTGCGGCGCTGATAATGGCCGGCATATTTAAATACGATGAGGCGGATGGCGCAGGGCCGATACAGACGGCTTCATCGGCCAGCCGCACATATTTCGCTTCCTGATCGGCCTGTGAGTAAGTCACTACCGTCTTCACGCCGAGTTCGCGGCAGGCGCGCTGAATGCGTAGCGCGATTTCACCGCGGTTGGCAATCAGAATTTTTTCAAACATATGCATTTTGATCTGTGAGAAGAGGTGCTGTAAACGGATACATAGCCAGTTAAACAATTCTGAGTAAAGGCTGGCCATATTCAACCGCCTGACCATTTTCAACTAGGAATTCTTTAACAATGCCCGCTTTGTCCGCCTCAATTTCATTCAGCAGTTTCATCGCTTCAATAATGCCAATCGTCTGCCCTTCTTCCACGTGGTCACCGACCTGAACAAAAGGAGACGCTTCCGGCGACGGCGCGCGATAGAAGGTGCCGACCATCGGCGAACTCAGCACGTGCCCTTGGGGCGGTTCCTTAGGCGGCGCGGCAGTGAATTCAGATGCAGCTGATGCATCCGCAGCGCGAAGCGGTGTCTGGACTGGCGCTGGCGGTGCATTCTTGACGATCCGCACTTTATCGTCGCCTTCGGTCATTTCCAGTTCAGAAATGCCCGACGCTGAGATAAGGTCAATTAGGGTTTTAAGTTTGCGTAAATCCATTTTCTTCTGATCTCTGTTCCCTATTTTCTGCCCCCCGAATTGCGCAGTGATCGAGCGCAAAATCAAGCGCACTTAGGTAACTGCGCCAACCCAAGCCGCAAATCACCCCTACTGCAAGGTCAGAAAAAAAAGAGTGGTGTCTGAAATCTTCCCGCCGGTGAATATTGCTTAAATGGACTTCGATAAATGGGATCGCTGTTGCAGCAAGTGCATCACGCAATGCGATGCTGGTATGGGTGAGTCCGGCAGGATTAATCACAATAAAACGAATGCCTTCAGTGCGCGCCTGTTGTATCCGGTCAATCAATGCGCCTTCGTGGTTACTCTGAAAAGTAAGCAGCGTTGCGCCCGCCGTGTGGGCACGTTGAATCATCGCTTGGTCCAGTTTAGCCAGCGTGACTTGGCCATAAATATGGGGTTCTCGTTCACCGAGAAGATTGAGATTAGGACCATGTAGCACCAGCAATTGACTCGTTGCTTGACAATGGGTTGAAAATGGATTCGTAGCGGGCATTTTCGTGCACGTTATTTGACACTGGCGGATTTTGGAGCATTTTTATCAAAATCTAGCATTTCTATACAATTTGGAAGGGCTCATTTTTAGCGCTCCGCAGTAGTCAGAAGATAGAAAAAATTATGCCATTTTCGACATATTTTAATGGAGATAGACGAATGGATGAAAAGCTCACGGGACAAATTGCATTGGTCACAGGCGCGTCCCGCGGAATTGGCCGCGCCATTGCGTTAACGCTCGCTCGCGCAGGCGCGGTGGTGATTGGCACAGCAACACGCCAGAGCGGCGCAGCGTTCATTAGCGAAGATTTGGCGGCGCATGGATTCCAAGGCTGCGGACGAATCCTGAATATCAACGATATTGCACTTGATGCTTTTGTCGAGACGATCTTACAAGAATTTGGGGCGTTGCATATTCTGGTAAATAATGCGGGAATCACGCAAGATCAACTCATGATGCGGATGAAAGACGAAGATTGGGATACGGTGATCAACACAAATCTGAAAGCCGTGTTCCGGCTCTCGCGGGCAGCATTGCGCCCGATGATCAAAGCACATTATGGACGCATTATTAATATGACTTCTGTGGTCGGCGCAGCGGGTAATGCGGGTCAAGTCAATTATGCCGCTGCAAAAGCAGGCGTGACCGGTATGACGCGCGCGCTGGCGCGCGAAGTGGGACGCCGCGGGATCACCGCGAACTGCGTTGCGCCTGGTTTTATCGATACGGATATGACGCGCGCACTGACGGACAAGCAGCGGGATACATTGGTGGCGCAAATACCGGTTGGCCGCCTCGGCCTTCCAGAAGACGTTGCTTGTTCAGTGGCTTTTCTGGCGTCCGCGCAGGCAGCCTATATCACCGGCGCGACATTGCATGTAAACGGTGGAATGTTCATGAATTAGAGCCCATCTTATGGCGTTCATTCAGTGGACTAGGTGAGCAAAATAAACCTGGTAGAATGCCCCGCTTGATTTTACGAATCTGTTCTGGAGGAGTGCATGGATGATATTGAACAGCGTGTCAAGAAGATTACCGCTGAACAGCTTGGCGTAGACGTTACGGAAATCAAAAACGAATCCAGCTTTATCGGCGATTTAGGCGCGGATTCATTGGATACCGTTGAACTCGTCATGGCACTTGAAGACGAATTCGGTATGGAAATTCCGGATAAGGACGCAGAATCGATTACGACCGTGCAACAAGCCGTTGAATATGCGCGCGCCAACGTCAAAGTTTAAGAACCTGTCCAAAATAGAGCATCAGCCATAGCCATTAAAGGTAGAATTTTCTTAGAACCTATCCACAAATCACGGCCTCGCAGTCAGTTTGTAAACAGGTTCTTAGGCGCTGTGGCTTTTTTATATTAGAAAAAGGGGAAAGGGCGTGAATCGCCGCCGTGTTGTCGTTACAGGTCTTGGACATATTTCACCCGTTGGGAATACAGTTGAAGCGGGCTGGGCCAATCTGATTGCCGGCCGCTCCGGCATTGCCGCGATTACCCGCTTCGACGCATCCGGCTTTCCGTCTCGTTTTGCCGGTGAGGTGAAGAAATTCGATATCAACCCTTATCTGTCCGCCAAAGAAGCGCGTCATATGGATACGTTCATCCATTATGGCCTGGCGGCGGGCATACAAGCCATACGCGATAGCGGTATCGAAGCGAACGCGGCGAACGCGCACCGGATCGGTGTGATCGTCGGCTCAGGCATTGGCGGTCTGCCAATGATTGAGGAGACGCATACTGAATTGCTGCAGCGCGGGCCGCGGCGTATTTCGCCGTTTTTCGTGCCCGCCTCCATTATTAATATGATTTCGGGGCATTTATCGATCCATTTTGGCCTTAAAGGGCCGAATCTTGCGATTGTGACCGCTTGCACATCCGGCACGCATTCGATTGGCGAAGCGATGCGGATCATTGAATATGGCGATGCCGATGTGATGATCGCGGGCGGCGCCGAATCGACCATTTCCCCGCTTGGGATTGGCGGCTTTGCAGCCATGCGCGCGCTTTCACAACGTAATGACGATCCGGCCGGAGCGAGCCGCCCCTGGGACAAAGGCCGTGATGGTTTTGTGCTCGGTGAAGGCGCAGGGGTGCTGGTGCTTGAAGCGCATGAACACGCGCGCGCGCGCAGCGCGAATATCCATTGTGAATTGATCGGTTATGGGCGCAGCAGCGATGCGTATCATATGACGGCGCCAAGCGAGGACGGCGCGGGCGCCTCTTTATGTATGGCGAATGCGCTGAAAAACGCCAACTTAAATCCCGATCAGATTAACTATATTAATGCGCATGGCACTTCGACACCGCTCGGTGATTTAAGTGAAACAGTCGCTGTTAAACGGACATTCGGCGCGCATGCAAAAAAAGCGGTCGTGAATTCGACTAAATCGATGACCGGTCACTTGCTTGGCGCCGCCGGTGGCGTTGAAGCCGTATTTACCATATTGGCGATTAAACATCAGATCTCGCCGCCAACGATCAATCTGTTGAATCCGGACCCGCAGTGCGATCTCGACTATTGCGCGAACGTCGCGCGCGAAATGAAAATTGATTGCGCGTTATCGAATTCATTCGGCTTCGGGGGTACGAATAGCACGCTTGTATTCAAACGGATTTGAATGTGAACAGGTTCTAAACACTGAGTCTGTTTTTGGAGGAAATCTATGAATTGCAAGGCAGGCATGAGAACACGCACGCTCATCCAGCGTTGGGTTCTTCCGTATTGCGGGGCAATCTTAAGCGCCGTTTTGATGTCTCTATCCGCGGCGTGCGCCATGGCGCTGCCTTTGAGCGCGCCAAGCGCGCCTCCTGCCGCAAGCCTGCCGGATTTTTCGGCGCTGGTCGAAAAAGTCGGGCCTGCGGTCGTGAATATCCGCACCACGGGACGCGTTCAGATGATGCAGGCCAGTCCTTTCATATTCCCGCCCGGTTTTGACGACGATGATGAATTTTCTGAATTGCTGCGCCGTTTCTTTGGTATTCCGTTGCCCCGCAACCCTCAACCGGATTCTCGAAACGGACGCGCGCCCCGGGATGCGCCTCCTCCAGTTGAGCGCCCGCGCGGCATCGGCTCCGGATTTATTTTGTCGTCCGATGGCTATGTGATGACCAATGCGCATGTGATCGAAGACGCCGATACGATTTATGTCACTTTACCCGATAAACGCGAATTCAAAGCGAAATTGATCGGCGCGGATAAACCCACCGATGTGGCGCTGCTGAAAGTCGCCGCAAATCGGCTGCCAACCGTCAAGATTGGCGCATCCAGCCAAGTGCGGGTCGGCGAATGGGTCGTCGCAATTGGCTCTCCGTTTGGACTGGACAGTACGGTGACCGCTGGCATTGTCAGCGCCAAGGGGCGGAATACCGGAGACTATCTACCCTTTATCCAGACCGATGTCGCGATTAATCCAGGGAACTCAGGCGGCCCGCTGATCAATCTGCAAGGCGAGGTTATCGGCATCAACTCGCAAATCTACAGCCGTACCGGCGCCTTTATGGGCATTTCTTTCTCGATTCCGATTGATGAAGCGATGTCCGTCGTCGAGCAGTTAAAACGCACTGGAAAAGTGGTGCGCGGCCGGATCGGCGTCTATATCGGGCCGGTCACGCAAGAGGTGGCGGCTTCGCTTGGTCTGCCGCGCGCGCAGGGCGCTTTGGTCAGCAGTATTGAAGCAGGCGGGCCGGCTGAAAAAGCGGGCGTGCAAGCGGGCGATATCATTCTGAGCTTTAATGGACAAGTCATCGACAGTGCAACTGACTTGCCGCGCTTGGTTGGTCAGATGAAGCCGGGCGCGCATGCAAATGTAACCGTCTGGCGCAAACGGAAAAAACAGACGTTCTCGATGACGATCGACGAAATGAGCGCTAAATCCACACCCGCGCGCCGCGCGCCGGATGCGCCATCTGAAAACGCTCTGGGACTGACAGTCAGCGATATTCCGGTGGAACAGCGCAGGGCGTTGAAATTAACGCAAGGCGTCCGTATAGAAGCAGCGGATGGGCCGGCGGCGCGCGCCGGCATACAGCGCGGCGATATTGTGCTCCGTGTGGGCGATACGGATATCCGGAATGCACAGCAGTTTGAATCGATTGTCCGTGCACTCGAGCCGGACAAGAGGGTTGCGATACTGATTCGCCGCGGCGATATGACGCAGTTTGTGCCATTGCGTCCCTTAAGTCCGCGCAAACGCTGATTGCGCATGAACGATGGATCAATGCGCCGGATCCGGAACTTTTCGATCATCGCGCATATTGATCACGGTAAATCGACGCTCGCGGATCGACTCATCCAGCACTGCGGCGGCCTTTCCGAACGGGAAATGGCCGCCCAAGTGCTCGACTCAATGGCGCTTGAGCGCGAACGCGGGATTACGATCAAAGCGCAAACGGCAGCGCTCGCCTATCGCGCCCGCAACAGTGAGATTTATCAGCTGAATTTGATCGACACGCCTGGACACGTCGACTTTTCATACGAAGTCAGCCGTTCCTTATCGGCGTGCGAAGGCGCGCTATTGGTGGTCGATGCGAGTCAAGGCGTCGAAGCGCAAACGGTTGCGAATTGCTATACCGCGATTGATCTGGGCCTTGAAGTCGTGCCCGTGCTGAACAAGATCGATCTGCCGAGCGCGAATCCACCACAAGCCAGCAAAGAAATCGAAGAGGTGATTGGACTCGATGCGTCCGGCGCGGTGCAATGCAGCGCTAAAACCGGCGCCGGCGTCATCGATCTGCTCGAAACCTTAATTGCCAAAATTCCGCCGCCGTCCGGCGATGCGGATGCGCCGTTGCAGGCGCTGATCATTGATTCATGGTTCGACAATTACGCGGGCGTGGTGATGCTGGTGCGGATCGTCAACGGCGCGCTGAGTATTAAAGACCGGATTATATTGATGGCGAGCGGCGCGCAATTTTCAGTCGAACAGATCGGCGTTTTTACGCCGAAATCGATGCCGAGACAGACCTTATCCGCGGGTCAAGTCGGCTTTGTCATTGCAGGTATCAAAACGCTCGCTGCGGCGAAAGTCGGCGATACCGTAACGCTGGTCAGCCGTCCCGCTGCAGCGCCTCTGCCGGGTTTTAAGGAAGTCAAGCCGCAGGTGTTCGCCGGACTGTATCCGATTGAAGCCAATCAGTACGACGCGTTGCGCGAATCGCTGGAAAAACTAAAACTCAACGATGCCGCGCTCCAGTATGAACCGGAGTCGTCGCAAGCGCTCGGCTTTGGTTTCCGGTGCGGTTTTCTCGGCCTGCTGCATATGGACATTGTGCAGGAACGGCTGGAACGCGAATTCGGCATGGATTTATTGACTACTGCGCCGACGGTGGTCTATCAAGTGTTGCAGCGCGACGGCGCGCTCGTCTGGGTTGAAAATCCGGCGCGATTGCCAGAGTTGGCGAAAATTGAAGAGATCCGCGAACCGATGGTGAATGTCCAGATCTATGTCCCGCAAGCATATATAGGCGCCGTCATCACGCTCTGCACGCAACGGCGTGGGTTTCAAATGAATTTGTCTTATCACGGCCGGCAAGTGCATTTAAGCTATCAAATGCCGATGGCCGAAATTGTCCTTGATTTCTTTGACCGGTTGAAATCGGTCTCGCGCGGTTACGCATCGATGGAGTATGAATTCAGCGCGTACCGGGCCGCCGACGTCGTTAAAATCGATCTGTTGATCAATGGCGATAAGGTCGATGCGCTCTCCAGCATGGCCCATCGTTCGCAAAGCCAGGCGCGCGGCCGTCTGCTTGCCGCCAAAATGCGCGAGATGATTCCGCGTCAAATGTACGATGTGGCGATTCAAGCCGCGATTGGCGCGCAGATCATTGGGCGCGAAAATGTCAAGGCATTGCGCAAGAATGTCCTCGCCAAATGTTATGGCGGCGACATCACGCGCAAAAAGAAATTGTTGGAAAAACAGAAGG
The DNA here is from genome assembly GCA_001684025.1 of Candidatus Glomeribacter gigasporarum. Taxonomy (GTDB): domain Bacteria; phylum Pseudomonadota; class Gammaproteobacteria; order Burkholderiales; family Burkholderiaceae; genus Glomeribacter; species Glomeribacter gigasporarum_A. Next base: position 9,745 of record LXRJ01000028.1, read on the forward strand.
CCGGTAAAAAACGGATGAAGCAGGTCGGCCATGTGGAAATTCCGCAGGAAGCTTTTTTAGCGATTCTGCGGGTTGAGGATAAATAAAGAGATAAAAATATGAACTTCACTCTAATTCTTTTTATTTTGGTGCTTGTCACAGGAATTGCGTGGTGCGCGGACAAGCTGGTTTTCTTGCCGCGCCGGCGCCGTTTGGCAGCAGGCTATACCGATGCGCAGAGCCAAAAAGAAGCGTTGCAGCAGCCCGTCTGGCTTGAATATTCCGCCGGCTTTTTTCCTGTTCTGTTGGCGGTATTCATTGCGCGTTCTTTTATCGTTGAGCCATTCAAAATCCCATCCAGTTCGATGTTGCCAACGCTCGATATCGGCGATCTTATTTTGGTGAATAAATTTGACTACGGTTTGCGTTTGCCAGTGCTGAACATCGAAATTGTCCGGAATCGCAATCCGCAGCGCGGAGAAGTCGCCGTCTTCCGTTATCCGGAAGATGAAAGCATCGATTACGTCAAGCGCATTATCGGTGTGCCTGGCGATACCGTCGCGTATTTGAATAAACGGTTGACAATTAATGGTCAGCCGATGCCGGAAATCCCCTTGCCTGACTATTTTGACGAAGAGCGGATGGCCTATACGCGGCAGTACCGTGAAACGGTGGATGCGCGCAGCCATGCCATTCTGAAAAATCCAGCCGCGCCAAATTTCATTATCAATGCGCATGATTTCCCATTTAAGGAACATTGCGCCTACAAACCGGAGGGCGTTGTCTGTACCGTACCGCCAGGCCAGTACTTCGTGATGGGAGATAACCGCGATAACAGCGCCGATAGCCGCTATTGGGGGTTTGTTCCAGATCGAAATCTGATTGGACGCGCATTTTTGATCTGGATGAATTTTTCTAATATGAAGCGGATCGGGCTGCTTGACTAGAAGTCATTTCATAAATAGGTGAGAGGCTGTCAGTTGAGGGAGGACGGAGCGCAGGAACCGGAGCATATATGAATATGTGAGGATTCCGAGCACCGCCCGACCTCAACTGACAGTCTCTCACCTATTTATGAAATGACTTCTACAAACTCTGAGATCGGTCGCCCTCTAAAAAGGCAAAATTCAAAGCATGCTTAGACATACCACGGCCAAATCCAATCACTTTATATAACTCCCCCATTTCCGCTTCTGAAAGGAGTTTGTGCACTGCATTTGCAGCGGGCAAAAAGCGTGAAGGATCCAGTGGATCGAGTTTAGCCAGCACGTCGGTAATACCACTATTGATCAAAAAGCGCGCCTGCGAGGTATAACCGAGCAGTTCCATTCCCGTCGCGAGCGCCGCATCCGCAATGCCGGAAAAATCAACATGCGCGGTGATGTCCTGTAAACCAGGATAAAAAAACGGATCGGTATGCGCGTGGTGCCGGTAATGACACATCAATGTGCCCTGGCTGCGCTGCGGATGGTAGTACTCATGGCGCGGAAAGCCGTAGTCCAGCAACAGTACCGCGCCGCGCGTGAGCATCGTGCACACCGTTCGCGTCCACGCGCGCGCGGCTTGATGAAATTCGGTCAGATAATCGTAATTGTCCCGAATGGAATGGAGTAATTCCATCAGCGCGGATTCATGATGTCTCTTGTCCGGATCGACCAGCTGGTCGATCCATTTGAATATGTGTTTGTCTCGCGTTACGCCGCGCTCGAACCACCGGTTTTCCCGGCGCGCAAAAAGCCGGATCGGCATCGCATCCAATACTTCATTCCCGAAGATGACGCCTTCGAACTGATCCGGTAAGGTGTCGAGCCAATAGACGCACGCAGCACTTCGCTGTGCGCATTTGGTGAGCGTTGCGCATTGCCGGGCGCGCAATTCGCCAGACAGTTCAACAATCGTATAACGCTCGCATCGCGTGCCAAGCGCGTTGAGTAACTGCGCTGCCAGTATCCCGTTGCCTGCACCGAATTCCATTACTTCGTGGGTATCGCTTGCATCCAGTGTAGCTTCAATCGCGCGCGCGAGTGTTTTCGCGAACAAAGGAGAGAGTTGGGGAGCGGTGATGAAGTCGCTGCCATCTTGAGCGCAATGGCCGAATTTCGCCGCGCCGCTACTGTAGTATCCAAAGTCTGGTGTATACAACGTATATTCCATATAACGGTCAAATGGTAGCCAGCCATTCGCCTCATCCAGCGCTGCCTCGATCTGTGCGCAAAGCAGATGTGAATGCGTGCGTGCCACAGTATCTGGAATTGGCAGATAGTTAGACGCTTGAGTATTTAACTTCATCGAGATGAGTGAAACGGAAATTTTACGCTTTATGTACCCTGGCCTAAGCGACTGTCGGCGGTTATTCTTACGCAATTACACACTTAACACCTTTATCGGCGTATACGCATTTGAAAAAGCAAAAAAACAGCGCATCGCGGTGAATGTCGATATATTCGTTCCTCTTTCTTTATCAACGCCTGTTACAGACAAATTGGAAGAGGTAGTGGACTACGATTTTATGCGCAGCGCCATTGCAGAGAGCACTGCAAATACGCACATCCATTTGCTTGAAACGCTGTGCGATGATCTAGCGCAGAAAATGCTCAAGCATCCAAAGATCTGTGCTGTGCGCATTGCAATTGAAAAGCCGGATATTTACTTAGATTGCGATGCTGTTGGCGTCGAAGTGTTCCATATTAAGAAACCGTAGATGGCTGCGTTTGTTTTAAGCGTTGAAGGGCTCAGAGTTCGTTCCTGTTCGCCTATGGTAGTTAATTCCCTCGGTGCTATATCCGACGCACTCGGCATGGCATCATTCTCCTATCGAACTTCCTTTGGGCGTTTTGTTTGAAAAGAGCTTTAGTCTTTTTATATATAAATAGTACCAATTAATAGATGCGGCTAAAATCTGTGTAGAAGTGTATTTTGTCCTTTCAAATCAATAACTTTATTCATGTATGATTCCTGTATAAGTTTTGCATATTAGGAAAAAAGTGGGCACAACTTTTATTTAAATAGGCAAAATTTTAAAGTACTTAACATTGAATGCTAGAGTTTTTAACAGGTTAATCACAACCTTGAGTAACCCAGTGTTTTTCATTTGTTGCTGCGCGTATTCCCTGCGGAAGCTTGTGAGAAAACTCTTCTGGACAGAGCAAGTTTCACGTGAAACAATTTCGTTGACTTCCACTATAATTTTTTTATTTAGTCTTCGGAATAACGTAAAAAGTCTATGTTTTATCCCACAACCTTCGACATAATTGTCATTGGTGGAGGTCACGCCGGGACGGAAGCGGCATTGGCGAGCGCCCGTATGAGCTGTTCGACATTATTGTTGACACACAGTCTAGAAACATTAGGACAGATGAGTTGCAATCCTTCGATTGGCGGGATTGGAAAAAGTCATCTTGTCAAAGAAATCGATGCCCTTGGAGGAGCGATGGCTGTTGCAACGGACGAAGCGGGTATTCAGTTCCGTATCCTAAACTATTCAAAAGGGCCGGCTGTACGTGCGACCCGCGCCCAGGTAGATCGTGTCCTCTATAAACGGGCGATTCGTCACAAGCTTGAAAACCAGCCGAACCTTTTTTTGTTTCAACAGGCCGTTGAAGATTTAATTGTTGAAGGTGAGTGCGCAGTAGGGGTTAAGACGCAAATTGGACTGCATTTTCGTGCGCGTTCAATTATTTTGACGACTGGCACTTTTCTAAATGGAAAAATCCATGTTGGAACAAGTCACCATACGGGCGGGCGAGCGGGCGAACCGGCTGCTCTATCATTATCAGCACGTCTTAAAGAATTGAATCTTGCACAGGGAAGATTAAAAACAGGAACGCCGCCCCGAATTGGTGGCCGGACGATTGATTTTTCCAAATTGATAAAGCAAAGCGGAGATTTTGATCCGATCCCTGTTTTTTCCTTTATAGGCCAAGAAGATCAGCATCCAGCTCAGCTGCCATGTTGGATCACTCATACGAATGTGCGCACGCATGACATTATTCGTGGAGGATTAGACCGTTCACCAATGTATTCTGGTTTAATTGAGAGTGTTGGCCCGCGTTACTGTCCTTCGATAGAAGACAAAATTCACCGGTTTGCGGATAAAACGTCGCATCAAATTTTTCTTGAGCCAGAAGGGCTAACCACAAACGAATATTATCCGAACGGTATTTCGACCAGCTTGCCATTTGATGTGCAACTTGAGCTTATCCATTCCATCCAAGGTTTGGAGCATGCACATATCCTGCGGCCTGGTTACGCAATTGAATATGATTATTTTGACCCGCGTGGTTTGAAAGTATCGTTGGAAACAAAGGCGATTCAAAATCTCTTCTTTGCGGGCCAAATTAATGGAACGACGGGTTATGAAGAAGCCGCTGCGCAGGGCCTGATCGCCGGTATCAGCGCAGCGTTAAAGATTCAGGAGCGCGATGCTTGGTTCCCACGCCGCGACCAAGCTTATATTGGCGTTCTGATTGACGATCTGGTTACGCGCGGTGTCTGCGAGCCTTACCGGATGTTCACAAGCCGAGCCGAGTACCGACTCAGTCTACGTGAAGACAATGCTGACGGACGATTGACTGAGATTGGCCGTCAATTGGGCTTGATCGATAATGATCGATGGGCGTGTTTCAACCAAAAATATGAGGCCGTTTCACGTGAAACACAAAGATTGCGTTCCACTTGGGTGAGCCCAAAAACACTCTCTGACGAAGAGGCTATTTCATTAGTTGGAAAAAGGATTGGTCAAGAATACTGTTTAGCCGATCTTTTACGCCGCCCTGAAGTTAATTACGCCGAAATAATGCGCTTTAAAAACGGTATTTATGCTCCTCATCAACCACTTTCAGACGATAAAGCGCTTCTTCGTCAAATCGAGGAGCAAGTTGAAATAGGCATTAAATACCAAGGTTATATTGAGCGGCAGATGACTGAAATAGAACGGTGCAAGACATATGAAAATATGCGGTTCCCAGAAGATATAAATTATAAAAACGTGCGCGGCTTATCGTTTGAAGTCTCCGAAAAGCTCAATCAATACCGTCCAGAAACGCTTGGTCAAGCGTCGCGCATTTCAGGCGTTACACCGGCTGCTATTTCACTCTTACTGATTCATTTAAAAAAGAAACTTAAAACAGATAGGCGATTTGAATCATCGACGGAAGCCGGCCACCCGTAAGTCAGTGACCGAATTGAATGAAGCCCTCTATACCGTTTTCACTAGCGCCAATGCTTACTGAAGGCGCTGCGATGCTTGGAATCGAACTTGATGAATACCAACAGGCGCGTTTTCTGGCCTATCTAAAGTATCTGATTCAATGGAACTCTGTTTATAACTTAAGCGCAGTTTTCGATCCGGAACAAATGCTGATCCAACATATTTTGGACTCGCTTGCTATTGTTCCAGTGTTGGCTTCCAACTCGATTTCATCTGTGTTGGACGTTGGTTCTGGCGGCGGTTTGCCAGGGGTCACGCTGGCTATTTCGAAACCTGATTGGCAGGTAACGTTGAATGACGCGGCCCAGAAGAAAACGGCTTTTCTGACCCATTTAAAAACGGTTCTGCCGCTCCAAAATGTTCGGATTCTAACAGTCCGTGTCGAGTCGCTGCCTTCTTCAGAGTTCTTTTTTAGTGCACTGGTTTCCCGCGCTTTCTCTAGTCTTTCTAAGCTTATTGCGTCGACACATCATCTTGTCGCGCCCGGCGCTTCAATTTGGGCGATGAAAGGTATTTTTCCTGAAGCGGAAATTTCTGAATTTAACGCAAAAGCGCTAGACGGAATGCATATTGCACGTGTCATTAAGCTTAATGTACCGTTCCTTAATGCTGAACGACATCTAGTTCAGATTAAAGTAGAGAATGCATCTGAAAGAAAAAATGCATCAGAATGAACAAAAAGAAGTGAGCAATGACTAAAATTTTTTGCGTGGCAAACCAAAAAGGTGGTGTCGGTAAAACGACCACCGCGGTGAATCTTGCCGCCAGCCTGGCTGCGCACCAGCAGCGTATATTGTTGGTTGACCTCGATCCGCAAGGCAATGCAACAATGGGGAGCGGAGTTGAAAAAACAGCGTGTCAATACACACTCTATGAAGTGCTGGTCGATGAATTAGCTTTAGATAATGCGTGTGTAAGAGCAGAAACAGCTGGCTACGACGTGCTTCCTGCAAATCGCGAGCTTGCCGGCGCTGAAGTTGAACTCGTCAATCTCGATCAACGCGAGCGGCGGCTCAAAAATGCTTTATTCTCATCAAAACAGAGATATGATTTTGTCCTGATTGATTGCCCGCCCGCTTTATCATTATTGACGCTGAATGGTTTATGCGCTGCGCAAGGCGTCATAATTCCAATGCAGTGTGAATACTTTGCGCTCGAAGGGTTGTCCGATCTGGTGAACACGATTCAGCACGTCCATGCGAATCTGAACCGCGATCTAAGAGTCATTGGTTTACTTCGAGTCATGTTTGATTCTCGCATCACCTTGCAGCAGCAGGTATCCGATCAATTGAAGCAGCATTTCGGCAATAAAGTCTTCAATACGATTATCCCGCGCAACATCCGGCTGGCTGAGGCGCCGAGCCATGGTTTGCCAGGCATCATTTTTGACCGTTCCTCCAGAGGTGCTCAAGCGTATCTTCGGTTGGGTGTTGAGTTTATGAAATACACCCAAACGCTTTTTATTTAAAGGTCGAGACGAGAGAAAAAGATGAGTTCAATACCTAAAAAAAAGGGACTTGGACGCGGGCTTGAAGTGTTGTTTGGACCAAACATTAAGGCCAGCCAAAGCTTGTATGAAGAGAACGCATCTACCCTATTACCGTTGAATCAACTCCAGCCCGGTCAATATCAACCTCGCAGAGCTATTGATGAGAATGCTCTGAAAGAGTTGTCAGACAGTATCCGTAGTCAAGGGCTGATACAACCCATTCTGGTGCGGCCTCTCGATGGCCGTGAGGGCGATCGTTACGAAATTATTGCCGGGGAACGGCGTTTTGGCGCGGCCCGTTTAGCGGGTCTGGATAAAGTTCCGGTGCTCATTAAAAACGTATCGGATCAGCAGGCCGCTGTCATAGCGCTGATTGAAAACATCCAGCGTGAAGATTTGAATCCGCTCGAAGAAGCGCAGGGATTGCAGCGCTTGCTCGACGAATTTGATTTTACCCATGAACAAGCGGCGAGAGCAGTGGGGCGTTCACGCAGCGCCGTATCCAATTTATTACGTTTGTTAAACCTTGCGCAGCCTGTACAAACGATGTTGCTCGATGGAAAGCTGGATATGGGGCATGCGCGCGCTTTGCTAGCCGTCGATGCTGCAACGCAGATTGCATTGGCGCATCAAATTGCGAATCGACGCATGTCGGTACGCGAAGCTGAACAAAAAGTCTCTATTGCGCTTAAACCGCCATTACCGCTTGCGCATCAAAAGCATCAGGACAACGGCGATATCAAACGACTTGAGGAAAATCTATCGGATACGCTTGCGACTACCGTCAAAATCAAACTCAAACGTAAAAATCAGGGCCAGTTAGTGATCGATTTCAGTACGCTAGATGCGCTCGAGGGAATCATCGAACGGTTGCGTGGCACAGTAGAGACGCCTTCACTACAGAGGAATCTCTAAGCTGGATAATGTCCCGTGCGCGCCATCTCCATCAGTTTTTCAATACGCGCTTCGGTTGCGGGATGGGTTGTAAAAAGACGGCTGATTAAGTTCCCCGACAAAGGATTCATGATCATCATTTGTGCCGTTTCGGGATGGGACTGCGCTGTATCAAACGGTATATTCATGGCCCCACGGTGGATTTTGTCGAGCGCTGTTGCGAGCGCCTGCGGGTCTGCGCATATTTCGGCGCCGCCGCGGTCTGCTTCGAATTCACGTGCGCGCGAGATCGCCATTTGGATCAGTGCAGCCGCCAACGGCGCAAGAATGGCGACAATAAAGCCGGCAAACGGATGGCCCGAACGACCTTGTTCATCTCGTCCACGTGCGCCAAAAAACAGTGCAAAATTGGCGAGCGCTGAAATGGTGCCTGCCATCGTTGCGCAAATCGTCGAAATCAAAATATCCCGATGCCTGACGTGCGCCAGCTCGTGCGCCATCACGCCGCGCAGTTCGCGATCTGTCAGCATGCGCATCAAGCCGGTGGTTGCAGCCACGGCTGCATGGCGTGGATTGCGCCCGGTTGCGAAGGCATTCGGCGCCGTTTCGTCAATCAGATACACACGCGGCATCGGTAGCTGAGCGCGCATCGCTAAATCACGCACAATCCGATATAGCTGCGGCGCGGTCGTTTCGTTGACTTCCTGCGCACGATACATTCGCAATACCAGTTTGTCGGAAAACCAGTAAGAGAAAAAATTCATCGCCAATGCGAACAATAAAGCGACCATCATGCCCTGTTGGCCGCCGAGTAGATGTCCGACTGACATAAACAAGGCCGTAATCGCGGCCATCAGTATCGTTGTTTTAAGCCAGTTCATGGAGCCCTCCTCAACTTCCTGAATGTGAACGCAAAAATTTGAGCGCGTGCTCTAGTTACATCAACTTGAGCAAAATACCCGTCAGTAAGCCAAACTGCACCAGAGCAACGCCAACCATCCACCTGAGAATTTCAAACTTCATTTGAGCAAGTTGGCGTTCCAGATCACCTTTTATAAGAGCCCCCTGTTTTTCCAAATCTCCCTTTGTAACCAACTCGCTTAAGTTAGCTTCAAAAACTTCCGACAGAGCCTCGGCTTCCGCTTCTGCCTGTTGAGCGGGAATGCCGGCGGTTTTCAGCCGGTTTGCAAACCTGAGTGTGTTAAATGTGAGAGCAGACAAGTCGATTCCTAACGAATAAATAGCGGCGCGAATTGTAGCCGAACATTGTAACTGTTCTCTTGAACACGTTAGAATCACAGTTTACTGTGCAAATGCTTACAAGCATGCCGACGTGGTGAAACTGGTAGACACGCTATCTTGAGGGGGTAGTGGCGCAAGCCGTATGAGTTCGAGTCTCATCGTCGGCACACAGTTTATTCAATTTGACGCTAGCCGTACATTTCCTATTTGGCTTGAATTGTGCACGCCGGTACAGGCGTAGAACAAATGGGGTGAAAGTCCCCTGACGCCAAT
>LXRJ01000449.1 GCA_001684025.1 Candidatus Glomeribacter gigasporarum
CTCATGARTATGATAATAACGAATAATAAAACTAAATACATCTTAGGTGCTGCAGTAAATTTTTTAAACTTCTAATATATAGTAAATTACATATTAAAATTTAACAATCGTAAATTTTTGAAAATGTTTTTAAAAGAAGTTTTATTAAAAAAAGATGGTAAAAAAAATTATTTAAACTAAAAACAATATTTTTCAACTAAAAAAAAAAAAAAWAMAAAAAAATAGAACGTTAAAATAATTTAAAAAAWATGTTTTTTAATTTTTTAATTTTTTTTAACTGACTTTTTCTTTTTTTATTATAATTTTTACTTGTTTTTTTCACAAATTTTTTTAGTAATCGATTATCTAATTTTTTAACTATTATTTAACTAAATAAAACTGAACCAATAAGAATTTTTTCTTAATTTAGATATATTTCGAAAAACTTTTAGATTTTTAAAAACACCAATTAAATTTTTTATTTTTAATTTCTATTTTAGGTTTTATTAACAAAAAAATTTCTCATCTATTTAATAATAGGCTATATAAATGAATAAAAAATATATGTGTTAAATTTATAAAAACAAAATGCCTACATTAATTAATAAAATTAAATGCCTTTTCTTTAAATCTCTTACGGATAAT
>LXRJ01000503.1 GCA_001684025.1 Candidatus Glomeribacter gigasporarum
AATGAATAAAATTTAACCAAATATAATAAATTATTAGCGAGTAAGTATGAAGTTATTATAAATTGGAATAATCTATAATTGAATAAAGCTTCTCTAATAAATTATATATAAATTAAATTATTAGCTCGTAAGTATGAAATTATTTTACAAATTGAAATAATCTATAAATGAATAAAATTTTCTAATCAATTATATATAAATTATTAGCTTGTGAGTATAAAATTACTTTATAAATTAGAATAATCTATAATTAAATAAAATTTTTCTAATCAATTATATAAAAATTAATGATTAGCTCGTGAGTAGTAAAATTATTTTATAAACTAGAATAATCTGTAATCAGCTAAAACTTCTCTTCTAATCTTTTAAACAATATTTATAAATTAAATTTTAGCTGATGACGGTAAGTGTACAATTATTTTATTAATATTAGGAAATTTTTCAAGGTGATATAATCAGGTTAATCGATTATTATCGATGAATTACAATCGACAGGGGTTATTAACGCTATAAATATATAG
>LXRJ01000520.1 GCA_001684025.1 Candidatus Glomeribacter gigasporarum
TTATCGCTATAGAAAGGATCCCCCTCATAACAAGTAGAATTCGGACCGGTTTTGCTCAAGATTATATGGACTCCATGATTATTTCATAAACAGGCATCTCTTAGTCTTTGCTATGCTAGCATGACATGCTATTTACCTCACTACCTTTAGGCAGAAGCCTAGCGCCGATTCCTCGGTGTTGATACCAATCAAGCTATTTCGCATTATAGGGCTCGTCTGAACACTAATCGAAGCTCGTCTAACCAAGAGTCGAGTTTTGGTAGGTAGGCATGGTTGGTAGCTTACAAAAAGAATTGGTGATTAAATTAGCCTATTTGAACTTCTTGTGGTTAGGTTCAAGGCTTATTGGGGGAATTTTGAAAGAGAAATGCCGTACTAAGTACCATATAGAAGAAGAAAGCCCATCATCAGGCTGAAGAGTGCGATGGCCTCTGTGAGGGCGAATCCTAAAATGGCCGTGGAAAATAGCTGACCTCTTAGGGAAGGGTTTCTT
>LXRJ01000542.1 GCA_001684025.1 Candidatus Glomeribacter gigasporarum
CTTTTCTTTGGAATTATATTTTTTTTCRTGRGTTTTTTTCTTTTGTTGGTTYCTGTTTTTTGTTTCRRGSTTYRTTTTCTAACTAATGATCTAATTGGAGCCAGTTTGTAAAAAATAACTTTCTAGTRTTGAAATTATGTTTAAATAAATATTTTTACTAAGAATCRTTAAATATTTTGAATATGTTGTTAAATTTTTTATTGATATAATTTCTGGTATCAATTCGAATTTAATGTGTATCAAAATAAACGTGTATATAATAATAAATAATAAAAATATATATAAATATGAAATAATTATATCTAGTATTAATCRTTTTTTATTATATCGTTCGCAAAAATYAACTTCGAGTGCCATTTAAAAAAAACTATTTTACATCTGAGAGTAGATATTTATATATTTTTTGAATTATTATTTTTTGGATTATCAGGATGAGTCTTCCATAATTCAGCCACAGCACT
>LXRJ01000547.1 GCA_001684025.1 Candidatus Glomeribacter gigasporarum
CAGAGATATACGGTATTCATTTTAATTACAGTTCTTGAGTGTTATTAATTATCTATTTCGATTTGATTTATTCTATTAAAATTGCTCTAGTCTTCAAATATTGGATAATTATAATTAGTTTTTTTTTCTTTAATTAAAGTTGCTAAAAGTTGAAAATGCTGCATGCCAAGAAATTTTTGACGATGATGCTACAATTCATAATGGGACAGCACTATAATATTATTAGTGTCTCAAATCTCTATCTCAATTTGAAATTCAATCTATCAAGAATGCAACTCTTAACATATTGAAACAACTACACCTAAACAAAACTATCTTAATGTCTAAGCATACGGGGAACAGGTCATTGAAGATAGATCCATGTAGCTTCAAAGAGAATCAATTATGTAGTCACTCATGAAGTGATAAAGATGCTTCTAAGTTCAACCAATGGACTTTTGCAGCTGCGAAGCCTCAA
>LXRJ01000553.1 GCA_001684025.1 Candidatus Glomeribacter gigasporarum
TGTAAAAGGGGCTGCTAAAGCCTTAATCGAATATACATTATATCCAAAGGAAGAAGAATTTAAAAAAGAGACAGAGGTTTACATAAGGGCGCATCATGGCGAATTTATATCAGGAATGTCRAAGAAAAAGTGGAATACCTAYTATGAGAAGAATTTACATGGACAAGTAATAATTTTTTCTTTAAATGAAATACTGCCAAGGCAATAGGTCATTTTAGATTATTAAAATTTTTTAATATAAGTAGCTTTATGTCTAAAATTTTCCTATAACTTGGCAGATATACAATAAATATCATATTTTCAGATAATTTGAATATATTCGAATTTGAATAAATTCGAATATATTTGAATATATTTGAATATATTYGAATTTATTCAAATTATTTAGAAATTTACTAACTTCAAAAATTTTTAGCTTTTGGAATAATTTAGATTATTGCGGAGTACGTTG
>LXRJ01000570.1 GCA_001684025.1 Candidatus Glomeribacter gigasporarum
TGAAGAATCATTTGTGGAAAATGTAGAAACATTAAATTTATTTGAAAAAAATAATGAAATAAAATATGAATATAATGATAAAAATGAAAATAATAATTTTATACAATTTCATCAAAATATTTTAAAATATCGTAAAATCATGAAAAATTGGCATGGTTATATGATTAATTTAAAAAAAAATCCATTTAAAACATATAAAGATATTAACAATATTCCTTTTTTTTCATCACATATAGTATAATTATTTTATTAATATAGATTTAATTAATATATGAATAATTAAATTTAATTTCAAATGATAGAATTTTTAATAATATCAGGCAAAATTTCGATATTAATATTTTGACCATCTATAATAAATAAGTTAATTTTTAAAATAATGTAATTAAAATGTTAAAAAAAAAATAAATAAATTACCTATTAAAAGATTATTCA
>LXRJ01000578.1 GCA_001684025.1 Candidatus Glomeribacter gigasporarum
TGTTGATTAAACCAAAACAAGAAAGCATTAGATAATGCTATTAGGAATGGTAATGTTGTTTTATGAAGAAGTGTTTTGATATTGTCATATAAGAGAATTGGAAAAAGACCTTGAATAAGATTAAGAAAACATTGTTGTAATGAAATATTAGATTGCTGTAATAAGTAGGTATAGATTTGGTTTGTATGATTTGATTCAATTTTTAGTTGTTGGGCAGTATTGAGGATTAGTGTTTGCAAAATCTGTTGTAGATTATGTTGATGTTGTGGACAGATAAGAAGATGTGGAATATCTTCAGGAGTTTGACAGAAAACACAATTAGGAGTAGTGTAAAGGAGGGAATAACGTAAGTTGAGATTTTGCATAGTTGGTAAATTGTTATTTATGAGTTTTAGTCGAAAGGAATAGTATTTATAATCATGGTTTA
>LXRJ01000608.1 GCA_001684025.1 Candidatus Glomeribacter gigasporarum
TTGATAACATTTTCAAATTATCAATCTTGTTTYATTACATAATCTTTTAGCTGAGTTAAGAAAATAATATACAAATATAAATACAAATGCAAATTATATACAAAATTAAATACAAATATAAATTATATATAATTAATTAAATAATAATACTTTTAAAATATATACAAAAATAATATATAAATATAAATATAAATACAAATTATATACAAAATTMAATACAAATATAAAATTATATACAATTAATTAAATAATAATATTTTTAAAATATATACAAAAATAATATCTAAATATGAATATAAATACAAATTATATACAAAATTAAATACAAATATAAATTATATACAATTAATTAAATAATAATACTTTTAAAATATATACAAAAATAATATACAAATATAAATATA
>LXRJ01000021.1 GCA_001684025.1 Candidatus Glomeribacter gigasporarum
AAAAAAGTTGCGTTCTTTTTTTAGATCGATCATCTCGCTCATCCATGGAAAAGGATTTTCTTCATCCTCTGAAAAGAGGAGTGAAATACCGATCTGCCGGCAACGCCGATTGCAAATAAAGCGCAAATATTTTTTAAACATCAATGCATTCAATCCCAGCACGCCGCGCGGCATCGTGTCTTCTGCGTAACGGTATTCGAGGTCGACCGCCCGCCGGAACAGTTCGCGTATTTCATCGCGAAAATGGGGCGTCCACAAATGCGGATTTTCCAGTTTGATCTGGTTAATTAAATCAATCCCGAAATTACAATGCAGCGATTCATCGCGCAGGATGTACTGATACTGTTCGGCAGCACCGGTCATTTTGTTCTGTCGGCCCAGCGCCAGGATTTGTGTAAAACCGACATAGAAGAACAACCCTTCCATCATGCACGCGAAAATGATTAACGACTTCAACAATGTCTGATCCGCTTCCGGCGTGCCCGTTTTAAACATCGGATCCGTCAAAGTATGAATGAATGGAATCAAAAATTCATCCTTGGCGCGGATCGATTCGATTTCGTGATACGCATTGAACGTTTCACCTTCATCCAGGCCAAGTGATTCGGCAATATATTGATAGGCATGCGTATGGATCGCTTCTTCAAACGCCTGGCGCAATAAATACTGGCGACATTCAGGCGCGGTGATATGGCGATAGGTACCGAGCACAATATTGTTGGCCGCCAGCGAGTCCGCAGTGACAAAAAAACCGAGATTGCGTTTGACAATACGGCGTTCATCCTCCGTTAAACCGTTGGGGTCCTTCCACAGCGCGATATCGCGGGACATATTGATTTCCTGCGGCATCCAGTGGTTGGCGCAACCGGCCAGATACTTTTCCCACGCCCATCTATATTTGAACGGCACCAGCTGGTTGACATCCGTTTTGCCATTGATAATGCGCTTATCGGCGGCATTAATGCGCGCAGGCGGCTGTTTCTCGGCCGTCTGCGTCGAAGTCCGCGCCGGATGCGCAAATGCCCTTGCTTTTGCCTTTAAAGCGTCTGGCTTACTCTTCTGGTTCTGATTCAGGTTAAGCATCTTTTTACCCTTAATTTTCAGCCGGTTTTTACCATCTTTTCATCCGCGTTAAAAGTGTCGTTGATAAAAAACGCACTTTTAAATATTCAATGAGACTTGCATGCAACATACTTTTATTGGCACGCTTCGCATATTTCAAAATTTACATCGCCTGAACGCAACATGCAAACTGGCGGCGTACGGTTTTCTGAAGACTTGGATGGCATCGTGACCGCATTGAGCGCGCCATGCGCAACGGTTGATTTCTCGATATGCGTGGCCGACGTTGTACGTAAATAATACGTTGTCTTCAAGCCGCGTCGCCACGCAAGCTTGTAAATTTCATCGAGCTTTTTGCCCGACGCGCCTGCCATATAAATATTGAGCGACTGAGACTGATCGATCCACTTCTGGCGGCGCGCGGCGGCTTCAACCAGCCATTTCGGATCGATCTCGAACGCGGTTGCATACAGGAGGGCCAAATCCAATGGAACCCGGTCGATCCGCGCCAGCATGCCGTCGAAATATTTCAAGTCGGCCACCATCACTTCGTCCCACAGACCGCGCGCTTTTAAATCGCGCACCAGATATTCATTGACGACGGTGAATTCGCCGGACAGATTCGACTTCACAAACAGATTTTGATACGTCGGCTCGATGCAAGCCGAAACGCCCACGATATTCGAAATGGTGGCGGTCGGCGCAATCGCGACGCAATTGGAATTGCGCATTCCAGACCGCGCGATACGGCGGCGCAATGCCTGCCAGTCCAGCGTGCTCGACTTATCCACCTCGACATGGCCGCCGCGCGCGCGCGCGAGCAACTCCAGCGTATCTTGCGGCAAAATCCCGCGCGACCATAACGAACCTTCGTAGCTCGAATAGCGGCCGCGTTCTTCAGCCAGTTCGGTCGATGCCCAATACGCGTAATAACAGACCGCTTCCATTGAGCGGTCGGCGAATTCAACCGCCGCTTCCGACGCATAGGGAATGCGCAGCAAATGCAGGCAATCCTGAAAACCCATCATCCCCAGTCCCACCGGCCGGTGCTTCAAGTTGGAATCGCGCGCTTTGGCGACCGCGTAGTAATTGATGTCGATGACATTATCGAGCATGCGCAGCGCCGTCTGAATCGTTTTTTTCAGTTTGTCGTGATCCAGCCCAAAGGCGCCGTCGTCGGCAGCGCGCAGATGCGCAACCAGATTGACCGAGCCTAAATTGCACACGGCGATCTCAGCATCGCTGGTATTGAGCGTAATCTCCGTGCACAGGTTCGACGAATGCACAACGCCCACATGCTGCTGCGGCGAACGGAGATTGCACGGGTCTTTAAACGTGATCCACGGATGGCCGGTTTCAAACAGCATGCCGAGCATTTTGCGCCACAGCTGCGCGGCGGGAATTTTCTTGAAGAGTTTGAGCGCGCCGCGCGCGGCCTTTTCTTCATAGGCGCAATAGGCCGTTTCAAAATCGGCGCCGTATTTCTCGTGCAAGTCCGGACAATCCGACGGCGAGAACAAGGTCCACTGTGCATCGGCGAGTACGCGCTTGATAAACAAATCGGGAATCCAGTTCGCCGTATTCATATCGTGTGTGCGGCGGCGGTCATCGCCGGTGTTTTTGCGCAGTTCCAGAAATTCCTCGATATCCAAATGCCAGGTTTCGAGATAGGCGCAGACTGCGCCTTTGCGCTTACCCCCCTGATTGACGGCAACCGCCGTGTCATTGACGACTTTCAGGAACGGAACAACTCCTTGCGATTTGCCGTTTGTCCCTTTGATATGCGAGCCAAGCGCGCGCACGCGCGTCCAGTCGTTCCCTAAACCGCCGGCGAATTTCGACAAGAGTGCGTTTTCCTTCAGTGCCTCGTAAATGCCTTCCAGATCGTCCGCGACCGTCGTCAAATAACACGACGACAATTGCGAACGGCATGTCCCCGAATTAAACAGGGTCGGCGTCGAACTCATAAAGTCGAAACGCGACAACACTTGATAAAACTCGACCGCGCGCACGTTGCAATCCGCCTCGTTCAGCGCCAACCCCATCGCAACGCGCATCAAAAATGCCTGCGGCAGTTCAAGCCGCGCGCCATCCATATGGAGGAAGTAGCGGTCGTACAGCGTTTGCAATCCTAAATAACTGAACTGCAAATCGCGGGTTGCGTCGAGCGCCGCGCCGAGCAGTGCTAAATCAAACTGGCGCAGCTTTGGGTCGAGCAATCCAGCTTCGATACCATGCTGGACGAAAACTGGAAAGTATTGTGCGTAGCGCGTGGTCATCTGCGCATGCGTGACCTCTTCACCCAGCACTTCACGGCGCAAGGTATGAAGCAGAATACGCGCGGCGACTCGACTGTAGGCCGGCTCTTTTTCGATCAATGTGCGGGCGGCGAGAATCGCACTGTCATACACTTGCTTGAGCGGTACGCCGTCGTACAGATTTTTGAGTGTCTCCTCGATGATCGGCGCTGATTGCGCTGCCGCGCCCAATCCTTCGCAGGCTTGCGTCATCAACGCGGTCAGCGCATCTAGATCAAGCGGACGCTTGACGCCATCGTCCATCACATGAATGTTCCCCGCCGGGGCTGCGGATGCGCCCGCTTGCCGCGCCTGCGCGCGTTGTTCACGATACAGCACATAGGCGCGCGCAACATGATGTTCTCCGGCGCGCATCAACGCCAGTTCGACTTGATCTTGAATATCTTCAATATGGAAGGTCCCGCCGTGCGGACGGCTGCGCATCAGCGCGTTCACAACATTCTGCGTCAGTTGATTGACCGTCGCGCGCACGCGCGCCGATGCGGCACTCTGTTCGCCATGGACGGCCAGCATTGCCTTGGTCATCGCAACAGCGATTTTGGACGGTTCGAACATAACCACTGCGCCGTTGCGGCGAATCACGGTGTAATCATCCAATGCCGGCAACATCGCTGCATCTACGGCGGCGTGTTCATTCACGGTTACGCTGAACGCTCTTTCACGGGCGGACATAAATACAGCTCCTGCTCTAAAACAATGTTTCAAATACAAAACGGCTACTGGTATACGTCAACAACAAAACGATGAACGCGGCCAGTACCCAGCGCAATGCCGCCCGGCCGCGCCATCCATACAATTTGCGGCCTAAGAGCAGCGCCCCGAACATGAGCCAGGACAAAAATGCAAAAGCAGTTTTAGGGTCGAAACGGAAGACCTGATTCAGCATCCGTTCGCTAAATACCATGCCGGAGAGCACCGTGAGCGTCAGCCACACAAAACCCGCGGCAATCAGACGAAACAGCAGTTTTTCAAGCGTCAGCAGCGGCGGCAGCGAACCGAGCCAGTCGCTCAGGATATTTTCGCGGCGCGCGGCGCGCGGCGCGTGCAATCTGCGCTCAACGCACAACATGAGCACCGCATGCAGAGCGACCAGCGCAAACAGACCATACGCGACGTTCGCGATCACAAAATGCAATTTAAACAACGGCTCGGCGGCATACGGCAAGACCCGTTTCCCTCCGCATAGAAATGGCAGCAGCACCGCAATGGCTGCGCCCGGCAACACCAGCCGACCTAATCCGCCGAGTGGAAAAAAGAAACTTTCGAGCCAGTAAATTCCGGTACTCAGCCAAAGCATCGCCGATAATGCGAACGCAAAACCGAATACCATCGCATCGGGCAGAAAAATTGTCATGTGCAGCAACACGCCGTGCAGAATCAGCGTCGCGCCCAGAACAGCGCGTCCCAAGTGCATGCCTCTAAGCGCTGCGCCGGCATGCGGCAGTGCGCAAATATCCCGCCCCCGCCAAGCGATAACCGCAAGACTTCCATACAGGAGTGCAGTCAACGCATATAAAACCATTACCGTCATTTTGAAAACATTTTAGAGCTTATGGGCCAAGAAATTGCGTAAACAGCACATTCATAGGACAGAACCGAATCGTACTCGCCGATTGCTTTGAGACGGACACAGAAAGTTTCATGGATGAGCCCAGTTGCATACTTTCAAGTCGATACACGTTTAAATCCACGTTCATTTTGTAAGTAAAACATACGACCTTCTAATAAAACAGACGGGTTCTCGGCGTAGTTCCGTTTCTGTTGTAAGACCATCGTAAGACCATCATTTAGATCAACGCTCAGCGGCGCAGCATGCGCTCATTATCCACATTCCCAAAAAGGTCATCAGTACCGCGCTAACGAGTGCATATCATCCAGCGCGACACTGCGCCAAGTGCGCTGCCCGCCATGATCGCAAGGATTGATGAAAATATAGGAATAACCGTTTCTTAATGACATCCGGCCATAGCACCTGTGCCAGAATCATATTTTTTTACTTGTTCCGTTCATTCTCTCTCAATGCTGCCTGGTTCCGCTCCCGCTACGCCCATTGAAACAGATCTCGCCTTCAGCGAAGGCAATCTTGTCTGGCTGGATATGGAAATGACTGGCCTGCGGCCTGAGGCTAACCGTATTATCGAAGTGGCCGTCATCGTAACCGATTCAAACCTTGAAACGGCCGTCGAAGGGCCGGTGCTGGCGCTTTATCAAAGCGATGCAACGCTTGAAAGCATGGATCCATGGAATCAAAAAATGCACCGCCGTTCCGGACTGATCGAACGAGTGCGCGCTTCTACACTGAACGAGCGCGGCGCCGCTGAACAATTACTCGCTTTTCTGAGCCGCTATGTACCGGCTGGAAAATCACCGCTATGCGGCAATTCGGTTTGTCAGGATCGCCGCTTTATGGCGCGCTGGATGCCCGACCTTGAAGCGTTCTTCCATTACCGCAATCTGGATGTCAGCACGTTGAAGGAACTGTGCCGCCGCTGGCAGCCGGAACTGTATCGCGGCTTTCATAAACACGGGCTGCATACGGCGCTGGCGGATATTCAGGAGTCGATTGCCGAGTTGAAGTATTACCGCGCGCATTTTATCCGCCTTGCCCCAGTCTCTTAATCCACTGTTCCATGACTTCTAAAGCACACCTCTTCCCGCATACTCAGGATCAACTCAAAGAAACCGCCGCAGACATTCTTCGCTGCGCCGCACAAAGGGGCGCTTCTTCCACCGCCGTCGAAATTTCCGAAGGCAACGGGCTTTCCGTGACGGTCCGGCACGGTGCGCTTGACACGATAGAACATAACCGTGACCAAGCGGTCGGTGTGACGGTGTGGATTGGAAAACAGCGTGGCGACGCGAGTACCAATGACCTATCGCTGCCATCGATCCAGCAAACGGTTGCCGCCGCGGTTGATTTTGCGCGGCATGCGGCAAAAGACGCTTGTACCGGACTGGCCGATGCGCATTTGCTAGAGCACACGCCGCCATCGCTCGACCTCTTCCATCCCT
The DNA here is from genome assembly GCA_001684025.1 of Candidatus Glomeribacter gigasporarum. GTDB lineage: Bacteria > Pseudomonadota > Gammaproteobacteria > Burkholderiales > Burkholderiaceae > Glomeribacter > Glomeribacter gigasporarum_A. The sequence continues at coordinate 6,393 of LXRJ01000021.1, forward strand.
GGTTGATCGATGCCGAAGCGGCTGCTGAACTGGCGCGCCGCGCCGAACAAGCGGCGTTCGATACAGATGCGCGGATTCGCAACTCGGAAGGGGCAACCGTCTGCGCGCAGCATGGACAGTTTGTGCTTGCCACCAACCATGGGTTTCTAGCGGGTTATCCGTATTCGCGCCATGCCGTGTCGTGTGTTCCGATTGCGCAACAGGGCCGGAATATGCAACGCGATAGCTGGTCATCTTCGAAACGTAGCGCTATCGAGCTCGCCGCCCCCGAAGCGATTGGCCGCTACGCTGCCGAGCGCGCGGCTGCGCGGCTGCAGCCGCGCACGTTGAGCACGCGCATGTGTCCGGTCTTGTTTGAAGCGCCGCTTGCCGCCGGTTTGCTTGGCGCGTTTGTGCGCGCAGTGAGCGGCGGCGCGCTCTACCGCCGCATTTCATTCTTGGTCGATAGTCTAGGAGAGCGTGTCTTTGCGCCGCACATTCAAATCCATGAAGCGCCGCATCAGCCGCGCGCGATGGGCGCTGCGCCCTTCGATCAGGAAGGCGTGCGTGCGCGCGCCCGTGAAGTGGTGCGCAACGGCGTTGTGCAAGGCTATTTTTTATCCACCTATTCCGCGCGCAAACTTGGCATGCAAACCACCGGCAATGCCGGCGGCGCGCACCAGTTGATATTGCGTAGCACGCGCACGCGCGATGAAGACGATCTGCGCGCGATGCTCAAAAAGCTGGATACGGGCTTATTGCTGACCGAAGTGATGGGGCAAGGCGTGAATTATGTAACCGGAGACTACTCGCGCGGTGCAGTCGGGTTCTGGGTGGAGCGCGGCGAAATCCAGTATCCGGTTGAAGGCATTACCGTTGCAGGCAATCTGAAACAGATGTTTAAAAACATCGTTGCGGTCGGTGCGGACGTTTATGCAAACGGCACTAAAGAGACGGGTTCGGTGTTGATTGAACGGATGACGGTGGCTGGATAGAGATATAAAAATGCAAAAATAAACTAAACTAATGCGGTTTAGTTTATTTGGAGCGCATGATGCATACCGTTAACATTCATGAAGCAAAAACCAAACTATCACGGCTGGTTGACCAAGCCGCCAAGGGTGAACCCTTCATCATCGCCAAAGCAGGTAAACCGCTGGTAAAGGTCATTCCTTTGGATGCGCCTAAAACCATTCAGCGACTGGGCTTTATGGAGGGTGAAATCCTTGTGCCGGAAGATTTTGATCGGATGGGGAGCGCTGAGATCGAACAGTTATTCAGTGGTAATAGATGAAGTTGCTGCTTGATACGCATGTGCTGCTCTGGGCGGTTGGCCGACCTGACCAATTGTCAAATACGGCCCGCTCTCTTCTAGAAAAATCACAAAACGTACTGTTGTTCAGCGCCGCCAGCCTTTGGGAAATTGCAATCAAGCGTGGGTTAAAACGCGCAGACTTTCGTGTAGACCCCAGAGTGCTGCGGCGTGGGCTTCTGGATCATGGCTATCATGAACTTGCCATTACCAGCGCGCATGCGATGGCTATTGATACTCTGCCAACCCTCCACAAAAATCCCTTCGACCGTATTCTCATCGCTCAAGCTTTGGTTGAAGGCATCACGCTACTCACGTCCGATTTAACCGTTGCGCAATATCCCGGACCGATCCACAAAATCTAAATGCTCTAGCCCATTTATTCTCTATTTCCTAGCCGTGCCCGACCCTCGCTTTATCCATCTGCGCCTGCATTCTGAATATTCGATCACCGACGGCATTGTGCGTCTTGAAGACGCGGTGCGCGCCGCCGCGCGCGATGGCCAGGGCGCGCTGGCATTGACTGACCTCAGCAATGTCTTCGGCTGGGTGAAGTTTTATCAATACGCGTGCCGGCACGGCGTTAAACCGATTGCGGGATGCGATGTCTGGGTCACGAATCCAAACGCGCGCGATAAACCGTCGCGTTTGTTGCTTCTCGTGCGCAATGCGCGCGGCTATCTCAATTTATGCGAACTGCTCAGCCGCGCCTGGCTCACAAACACCACTCAAGGCCGCGCGGAAATCGCCACTGAATGGCTTGAAAACGGCCTGGCTGAAGGGTTGATTGCGTTATCGGGCGCGCAATTAGGTGATATTGGGCAGGCCGCGGCCGCAGGCAATGTCGAAGCGGCGCGGCGGTGCGCGCAGCGCTGGGCGCATCTGTTCCCGGACTGTTTTTATATCGAAGTGCAGCGCGCCGATCAGCCCGATGAGGCGACCTATATCCAGCACGCGGTCGGACTCGCGGCGCACCTTCAAATCCCACTCGTCGCCACGCATCCGATACAGTTTATGTCGCCAGACGACTACACCGCGCACGAAGCGCGCGTTTGTATCGCACATGGAGAACGCCTCGCGCACGCGCAGCGCCGCCCGCGTTTTACGCAGGCGCAATACTTTCGCACGCAAGAAGAGATGTGCGTGCTGTTTGCCGATTTGTCTTCGGCGCTCGCCAATAGCGTTGAAATTGCCAAACGCTGCACACTCACCCTTGAACTGGGCAAACCCAAGCTACCGCTGTTTCCGACTCCGGACGGCTTATCGCTCAATGATTATTTTCGTCAACTGGCGCAACACGGTTTGCAGGCGCGGTTTGAGCCGTTGTTTGCCGATGCAGAAGAACGGACGCGCCGACAGCCGGTCTACGCGCAGCGCCTTGAATTCGAATGCGAAACGATTATCTCAATGGGCTTCGCCGGTTATTTTTTAATCGTCGCCGATTTCATCAACTGGGCGAAAAACAACGGCATTCCAGTCGGGCCTGGGCGCGGTTCGGGCGCGGGTTCACTCGTTGCATTCGCGCTCGGCATCACCGATCTGGACCCGCTGCGCTACCACTTGCTGTTCGAGCGCTTCTTGAATCCTGAACGGGTTTCGATGCCGGATTTCGACATCGACTTTTGCCCGCACGGACGCGACCGCGTGATTCAGTACGTGCGGGACAAATATGGTCACGATGCCGTCTCGCAAATCGTCACTTTCGGCACGATGGCCGCCAAAGCGGCGGTGCGCGATATCGGCCGCGTGCTCGATCTGGGTTACACGTTTACCGATGGCATCGCCAAACTGATTCCATTCAAGCCAGGCCGCTCGATCACGATTGCCGACGCGCTGAAGGAAGAGCCGCAACTTGCCGAACGGTTTAAACACGAAGAGGAAGTTGAGCAATTACTGACGCTCGCGCAGCGCGTTGAAGGACTGACGCGCAATGTTGGCATGCACGCGGGCGGCGTGCTGATTGCGCCCGGCAAACTGACCGACTTCTGTCCACTCTACGCACAGAGCGGGCAAAAAAATGCAAACGGCGGCGTCAGTACCGTCAGCCAATACGATAAAGATGATGTTGAAGCGATCGGTTTGGTGAAATTCGATCTGCTGGGCCTGACCACGCTCACCATCCTGGATTGGGCCGAGCGCGACATTCGCCGAAGCAGGCCGGAAAAAGCGGACTGGTCTTTAAAAGAAGTGTCGTTTAACGACGCGGCGGCGTTCAAAATTCTGCAACACGCGAATACCGTCGCCGTATTTCAGTTGGAAGGCCGCGGCATGCAATCGCTGTTGAAAGACGCACGGCCCGATCGCTTTGAGGACATCATCGCGCTCGTCGCGTTATACCGTCCCGGGCCGATGGATCTGATTCCGAGCTTTTGCGCGCGCAAACACGGCCGTGAAAAGATTGATTATCCCGACCCGCGCGTGGCCGATATCCTTGCAGAAACGTACGGCATCATGGTCTATCAGGAACAGGTGATGCAGATGGCACAGATTATCGGCGGCTATACGCTCGGCGGCGCCGATCTTTTGCGCCGCGCGATGGGCAAGAAAAAGCCTGAAGAAATGGCGCAGCACCGTGCATTGTTCCGCGACGGCGCCGCGAAAAATGGACTTTCACGCGCCAAGGCGGATGAAATTTTCAATTTGATGGAGAAATTCGCCGGTTACGGCTTCAATAAATCGCACGCGGCAGCATATGCGTTGCTTGCGTATTACACTGCCTGGCTCAAAGCGCATTATCCGGCTGAATTTATGGCGGCCAACTTGAGCCTGTCGGTGGATAACACCGACCGGATCAAGATTCTGGTCGAAGATTGCGCGGCGAATGGGATTGCGATCTTGCCGCCCGATATTCATCAATCCCAGACGCGCTTTGTGCCAATCAAAGGCGCAATCCGCTATGGACTCGGCGCAATCAAAGGCGCCGGACAAAGCGCGAGCGATGAAATCGTGCGTGCGCGCGCGGATCAACCATTTCAGGATTTGTTTGATTTTTGCCGGCGCATCGATCGGCGCATCGTTAATCGACGCGCGCTCGAAGCGCTGATTCGCGCCGGCGCGTTTGACACTTTGCACGCCAACCGCGCGCAACTGCTCGCGACTGCGCCGCTCGCATTGGACGCGGCCGAACAGGCCGTAGCGCATGAGGCGCAAGGCGGACTATTTGACGACACAGGGCACGGCAAAATCGATACCGCGTGCACGCTGGCGGCCGTGCCCGCTTGGTCTGTAAAACAAACCCTACAGGAAGAAAAAGCGGCACTCGGTTTTTATCTGTCGGGGCATCCCTTTGATACATACAAAGACGAAGTGCGCCGCTTTGTCCCCAATACGCTCAACCAACTCACTGAAGGGCAGGAAACGCGCGCCGCCGGCATCATTCGCAGCCTGCGCACGGCGACGACACGGCGCGGCAAAATGTGGATCATCATGCTCGATGACGGCACAGGCCAATGCGAAGCGACCTTATTCAGCGAACTGGCCGAAGCGTATCGAAGCCTATTGACCGAAGATGAACTTCTCATCGTAACTGGCAGCACGCGCCACGATGCGTTCAGCGGCGGCATTCGGATTACAGCGGAATCGGCGATGGACCTCAAAACCGCGCGCAGCCGCTTTGCGCGCGCGTTGAGAATCACGTTCAACCGGCCCACACTTGCAGATGCCGCCCAGTTGCGCGAATGGCTGAACCCGTACCGGACAGGGAAAGGCATCAGCGCTGAACACCCGGCCGGTTTGCCGGTGCAAGTGCACTATCGCAACGAAACGGCACGCGCAACATTCCTGCTCGGCGCAGCCTGGCGTGTGGTGCCATGTGATGAACTGTTACTGACGCTGAAGTCAGCTGAAGCTATTCAAGGGGCTGAAGTACTCTATTAGAAGTCATTTCATAAATAGGCGAGAGTACTCAGTTCAAATGCGCCCGCATATGCCCAACCAATACGTTGCGCAATCTATCCTATCCATTCTATGCGCGCTTGGATTAGGCGGATTACATACCTTGTGTTTCGCGCCGAATCCATTTGGCGGAGGGTTCCAAATCCCCGTCCTGACCGCATTTTTCGCGCTTGTTGCGCGCGCGCGCACGATACGCGCCGCGGCACTGACGGCTGGCGCATTTGGCTTTGCGCATTTCGTCAGCGGTGTATTCTGGGTCTATATCAGCATGCATACCTACGGCGGCATGCCGAGCCTGCTTGCGCTCGCAGCGTTATTTCTGTTTGCCCTGTATCTGGCGCTTTATCCTGCGTTTGCGGCTGCACTCTGGCGCGCCTGCATGCTGCGCACAGGAACACGCGCGCTGACCGGATGGCAGAGCAGTCTGATATTTGCCAGCGCTTGGACGATCGCTGAATGGTTGCGCGGCACGGGCACAAAGGGTTTTCCCTGGCTGGTCGGCGGTTATGCGCAAGTAGACGGGCCGCTTGCAGGGTATGCCGCTTTAATTGGGGTATACGGCATCAGTTGGCTGCTGGCTCTGAGCGCAGCGCTCTGCGCGCACGCCATCGCGGCATTCTGGAATCAGGACAAACCGAGAAAACGGATCACCGCGGCCGCAGCGCCGCTGATGACGCTCGCGCTGCTTAGCGCGGGCAGCGTGTTCGCGTCAAAAATCCATTGGACAACGTCTGTACACGCGCCGCTCACGGTACGCCTGCTGCAAGGCAATATCGAACAAGATATGAAGTTCGGGCTTGCTGGCGTCAATGCCGCGCTCGCGCAATATTTAACGCTCATTACCGCGCGCCCCGCTGATTTAATCATCACGCCCGAAACGGCGCTGCCGATCCGGCTGCGCGATATGCCGGATGTCATGGCGCGTGCGCTGCGCGATTTTTCCGATACCACCGGTTCGGCGATTCTATTGGGCGCGGTCGGCGTCACGCGCGTCGCCGACGGCGCGGCGGGATTGACCAATAGCGTGTTTGGCATCACACCGCATTCGCGCCGTCTATACCAATATGACAAAGCACACCTCGCGCCGCTCGGAGAATTCATTCCATGGGGGTTCCGCTGGTTCGTGCAACAGATGCGTATTCCGCTCGGCGACTTTACACGCGGCCCTGCCGTACAAGCGCCTTTTACCGTTCATCAGCAGACGCTCGCGCTGAGTATCTGCTATGAAGATGTTTTCGGAGAAGAAATCGCGCGCACCCTGCGCGAGACGCCCGCGCCCGCCGGCATCCTCTTAAACGTGACGAACTTCGCCTGGTTCGGCAAGGCGCTTGTGCTGGCCCAGTCTCTGCAAATCGCGCGCATGCGCGCGCTGGAAACAGGCCGCCCGGTGCTGCGCGCAACGAATACAGGCATTACCGCAGTCATCGGCGCGGATGGCCGCGTCGTCAACCAGTTGCCTGTGTTCACGGTTGGCGCACTGGAAGCGCGCGTACAAGGCGTTACCGGCCTTACGCCTTATATTCGCTATGGCAATCAACCGGTGCTCTTCGTCTCGCTGCTCCTGCTTGCATTCTGTGCCGCGCGGCGGATTGTTAAACGTGTCAACCGTTAAAATTGAAGGACCTGTTTACACTTTCCGCCGTTCTGAATGTTGACTGTTTCCCGCCTGATTCTGACCCTGCAATCGTATTGGGACGCGCACGGCTGCGCGTTATTGCAGCCGTACGATATCGAAGTCGGTGCCGGCACTTCGCATCCGGCGACCTTTTTGCGCGCGATTGGCCCAGAACCTTGGCGCGCGGCGTATGTCCAACCGTCGCGTCGTCCTAAAGACGGCCGCTACGGCGAGAATCCGAACCGGCTCCAGCACTATTATCAATATCAAGTCGTGCTCAAACCCGCGCCATCCAATATCCAGGAATGCTATCTGGATTCGCTGAAGGCGCTTGGACTCGATTTAACCCAACACGATGTGCGCTTTGTCGAAGACGATTGGGAAAACCCCACGCTCGGCGCCTGGGGGCTAGGCTGGGAAGTCTGGCTCAACGGCATGGAAATCACCCAATTCACTTACTTCCAACAAGTCGGCGGATTAGATTGCGCGCCAGTGCTCGGAGAAATCACCTACGGCATCGAACGCCTCGCGATGGTGCTCCAGAATGTTGAAAATGTGTACGACCTGATCTGGACGCGCGATCCCGCCACCCAACGACCGCTGACCTACGGCGATGTCTTTCATCAAAATGAAGTCGAACAGTCTGTCTACAACTTCGAGCAATCGGATATGGATTGGCTCTTCGGCAACTTCAACGCGTATGAAATGCAAGCACAGCGTTTGATGGATGCGCAACTCGCGCTGCCTGCATATGAAATGGTGCTGAAAGCGGCGCATACGTTCAACCTTCTGGAGGCGCGCGGCGCGATTTCGGTGACCGAGCGCGCGGCTTATATCGGCCGCATCCGCGCGCTCTCCCGACGAATCGCACAGACGTATTACGATGCGCGCGCCGCGCTTGGATTCCCGCTTCTTAGAACTTGATTTTTTGATGACCGCTATCGCACCTTTATTGGTCGAACTCCTCACCGAAGAACTGCCGCCGCGCGCGCTGCGCCCGCTTTCGGATGCCTTCGCGCAAGGCATTGCCGAGCGCCTGAACGCGCGCGGTTTGATCGAAGCCGCAGATGCGGCGCCCGTATTCGAGCGCCATGCAACACCGCGCCGCTTAGCGGTGATCGTGCACGCAGTGCGCGCGCACGCGCCGGCGCGGCGGACCCGTTTAAAAGTATTGCCTGTTTCAGTGGCGCTCGACGCCCACAGCCGCCCAACGTCCGTGCTCTCTAAAAAACTCGCCGCGCTCGGCATTCAAGAATGGCGACTGAGCGATCTCGAACGCGCCGCGGACGGTAAAAATGAAGCGTTCTTTATCCACCGCACTCAAGCGGGCGCATCGCTGACTGAAGGCTTACAAACGGCGCTCGACGAAACGCTGAAGACGCTGCCGATTCCCAACCCGATGCGCTACCCGCGCGGCAATGAAAGCAGGCAATTTATCCGTCCCGTACACCGCTTAACCGCGCTGCACAGCGATGCGATTGTCCCCGTGACCGCGCTCGGCCTCACTGCAGGGCGGACAACGCTGGGTCACCGTTTTTTGTCGAAGGCCGAAATCGACATTCCGCACGCGCATGCGTATGTCGAAACGCTGCGCGACATTGGACATGTGCAGGTCAGCCTGGATGCGCGCCGCGCCGCGATTCGCGCGCAATTGCTTGAACACGCGGGCGATGCGCAGGTGTTGATGCCTGACGCCCTACTCGATGAAGTCACCGCGCTGGTCGAATGGCCCACCGTGTATGCTGGACAGTTCGACGCCGCTTTTCTGTCCGTTCCGCCGGAATGCTTGATTTTGACGATGCAAACGCATCAGAAATACTTCGCGCTGCGCAATGCGAACGGCGCATTGCAGGCGCGTTTTCTGCTCGTGTCCAATCTCGATACGCCAACCCCTGAGCAGATCATTGCGGGCAATGAACGCGTTGTACATGCCCGCTTGGCCGACGCGAAATTCTTCTTTGAACAAGACCGCCAAAAACAATTGGCAGAACACGCGCCGCAGCTAGACACGGTGGTCTATCACCGCGCACTCGGTTCGCAATGGCAGCGCGTTAAACGGATTGAGGCGATTGCCTGCGCCATCGCTGCGCAGATCGGCGCGGATACAACGCGAACCGCGCGCGCCGCGCGGCTCGCCAAAGCCGATTTGCTCACGCACATGGTCAGCGAATTTCCGGAATTGCAAGGCGTGATGGGTCAGTATTACGCACGCCTCGACTTTGAGCCCGAAGACACCGCGCGCGCGTGCGCCGAGCATTATCAGCCGCGCTTTTCCGGCGACACGCTGCCGTCCACCTCGATTGGCATTGCGATTGCGCTCGCGGATAAGCTGGAAACACTGGTTGGCTTATTCGGGATCGGCGAACGGCCGACCGGCGACAAAGACCCGTTTGCGCTGCGCCGCAGCGCGCTGGGCGTGCTGCGGATTCTGCTTGAAAAAGCGCTGCCGCTTGATCTCGAAGCGCTATTGCGGCTGAGTTTCGAGCAGTTTGCGTTATCCCCGCGCGTGATTGATTCAACGGCTGCACTGCGCGATTTCTTCTATGACCGGCTGCGCGTTTTGTTGCGTGACCGCGGTCATCGTATCGATGAAATTGACGCGGTGCTTAGCACAAGGCCGGTGCATTTGGATGATGTATTGAGTCGGCTCGGCGCGGTGCGCGCCTTTAATGCGCTACCGGAGGCGGGCGCACTGATTGCCGCGCATAAACGCATTGCGAATATCCTAAAAAAATCGGCGGATGCCGCGCATGTCGCGGTTCAACCGGCGCTGTTCAAAGAGGCTGCTGAACAAAAGCTCTTTGCATGTCTTACAGAACAGATGCCTGCACTGCGCGCGCACTGCGCGGCGCGCGACTATATCGCCGCCCTTAGTTTGCTGGCGACGTTGCGCGCACCGGTCGATGCGTTTTTTGAAGAGGTGAGGGTCAATGCGGAAGATGCCGCTCTCCGCGCCAACCGGATTGCGCTGCTTAAACAGTTATATGCGCAGATGAATGGCATCGCCGATTTGTCGAAACTCGCAAGTGCAGAATGAGCGCGCCTCACAAACTGGTCATTCTGGATCGGGATGGCGTCATTAATCACGATTCCGAGTCTTATATTCGCTCTGCGGATGAATGGCAGCCGATTGACGGCAGTCTTAACGCCATTGCGCAACTGAATCAGGCGGGCTACCGTGTCGTGGTTGCGACGAACCAATCCGGCGTGGGGCGCGGCCTGTTCAGCATGGCGACGCTGAATCAAATCCACGCCAAAATGCACCTCGAAGCGGAAGCGGTTGGCGCGCGCATCGACGCGATATTTTGCTGCACCCATGCGCCGGAAGACGGCTGCGCGTGCCGTAAGCCGAAGCCTGGTTTGCTTGAGATGATCGTCAAACGCTTCGGCATTGATCCGACTGCCGCGCCTGTCGTCGGTGACGCGCGCCGCGACCTCGAAGCGGGCGCGGCGCTCCATTTTCCGGTTCACCTTGTATTGACCGGCAAAGGCCGCGCAACCCTATCCACTTGTTCAAGCGCAGACGCGCTGCCTGATCATGCAAAAGTTCACGAAAATCTGGCGGCGTTTGTATTGGACTTCTTATCAAGCTTGCAGACTGAATGAAACGCCTATCTCAACATCCAGCGCTTTTTTCAGCGAGATTAAAAAAAACGCTCCGCATCCGCGCGCTGATTTTCTCGCTCTACCTTGTCTTCTTTACGATTCCCTACGGGAGCTTCTGCCTGCTGATCTTTCCCTGCCTTAATCCGGTGCGCCGTTATGCATGCGCGGCGACTTGGTGCCGGACAACGCTTTGGGTGCTGCGTAAGGTATGCGGTATCACGCATCAGGTGAGAGGCTGGGAGCATCTGCCTGACGGGCCAGCGGTGCTGCTCTCGAAACATCAATCGGCGTGGGAAATATTGGGTTTGATTACGCTGATGCCGCAGCGTTTGTGTTTCGTCTTCAAACGCGAATTGCTGCGGGTGCCTTTTTTCGGCTGGGTGCTCGGGTTATTGAAGATGATCCGGATCAACCGCCGCAAAGGGCATGACGCATTTACGTCCATTCTCCGGCAAGGCCGCGCGCGCCTTCAGGAAGGCGCATGGGTCGTGATGTTTCCGGAAGGCACGCGCACGCGCGCGGGTACACAAGGCATCTATAAAACCGGCGGCGCGCGGTTTGCAGTTCAAGCGGGTGTTCCAGTGATTCCAATCGCACACACCGCTGGACGCGTTTGGCCGCGCAATTCTTTTATTAAATATCCTGGAATTGTGAATGTCTCCATCGGCCCCGCGATACCCACGACAAGCCTTTCTCCCCAACAGGTCAATGCGCGCGTGGAAAAGTGGATAGAGACGGAAATGCGGCGGATGGATGCGGGGGCTTATAACTGTCCAGCGCCACTCTAAAAACTGATTTAACGACGCCCTTCTAAATGTCAAGCCGCAAGCTGTACTTGGCCGGAATGATGTGCACCGCCCTATGAGCGGCCTGATCCCCGCCGCGATTCAGACGGCGGTCTTTCGACACCCCTTCAGGACGCGCAATGATTCGCTCATGCCGTCACAGCTTTTGGGCGTAACCGTGCGAAGGCGGGCGGGCACTTAGGCGCAAGACGCTTTATAGGGTCGCTTTTGCCTGTACTCGATGCAACCGGCACTTGAAACCCTTTGACGAGCGTTTGAGGGCGGCTGGAAAACCGCCAAAAGTCGCCTTCATCGCTGGACTTCGTTAATGGCTGACTGGCCTTAACAGCGTGGTCCAGCGTCCATTCCCTTGGCAGGAACATTTAAAAAAAATAGCTTGATATTTATTACAGATGCTCCAATGTCGACAATCGTTCCAGGATCCATTGCTCTCTAATTACAACAGGTGTCAGATCAAGTCTTAGCTATTACACGGCGCGCAAGAGCGCATTGTGTTTCCGAATCCGCGCGCCAAAGCGGGCTTGCGCGCCGGGTTGATGGTAGTGAAGTCGGATATGGTGTGACTGTGGAGAACGCATGAAATGCGCTGTCAAAAATCCGGGGCGCCGATGGGCTGCTTATTCCGCCATCGGCGCGTTGTATCTGCTGAGCTGCGCGGCGCTGATTAGCCTGATCCGACGGCGCTGGTTCAGTGTTGAGCTGCTTGGCGGAACGCGCTTCGATAGCAACGACAAAACGCTGTTGACGTTGACGGGCGTGGGCGCAGCGATTGCCTTCGGCAAATTGCTCGCGGGCGGAGAACAGGTCACGCTGCGCTTGATCGTCGGGCGTTTGATCATTGGCGCGGGACTTTCGACGGCCGCCGCGACGGCGTTGATGATGATTCCCAATGTACCGCCGGTGGCGCTGGTCGGTCTGGGCTCGGCGTTGGGGATTCTAGGGCAGTCTTTCCTGGAGCGGCTGGTGCAGCGCTATTGGAAAAATCCATCAAAGACGGATGAATAGCGCCGTGCGCCTATCGCCTATGGATGGCCACATAATGACAGAAACTATTTCATTGCATTGATAAAACGTTCACTGAATAGGATGCCAAATGGATGGGCGACCTGTTTCCAGGATATGCGGATAGTTTGCGCGTGATTATGACTGCAACCGAATATGCAGCTCGCGTAATTGGTATTCGTCTACTTGGCTCGGCGCTTGTGTCAGCAGACATTGCGCGCGCTGTGTTTTGGGAAAGGCAATCACGTCTCGAATCGAATCGGCGCCCGCCATCATCGCAACGATGCGATCCAGGCCAAACGCGATACCCCCATGCGGCGGCGCCCCGTAGCGCAGTGCATTGAGCAGAAAACCAAATTTCTGCCGCGCTTCATCCGCGCTCATATTCATTGCGCTGAACACTCTGCGCTGTATGTCTTCCCGATGAATCCGCACGGAACCGCCGCCGAGTTCCCAACCGTTCAGCACGAGATCATACGCCTTTGCCAGACAATGGCCTGGGTCAGATTCCAGCTGCTCCAGATGTTCATCTTTCGGGCTGGTAAATGGATGATGGCGCGCGCTCCAGCGCGCTGTTTCCTCATCGTATTCGAACATCGGAAAATCGATCACCCATAATGGCCGCCAGCCGGATTCAAAAAGCGCGTGCGCTGCGCCAAATTCAGATTGGCCGATCTTTAACCGCAGTGCGCCCAAGCTGTGGTTAACCACTTTTTCATGATCCGCGCCGAAGAAGATCAGATCGCCGTTTTGCGCGCCGGTGCGCGCCAGAATCGCGGCCAACGCCCTACCGTGCAGATTTTTGACAATTGGACTTTGCAAGCCGTCGCGGCCTTTTGCTGCGTCGATGACCTTGATCCACGCGAGTCCTTGCGCGCCGTACAAACGTACAAATTCGGTATAACCGTCGATCTCGCCACGCGAGAGTGCGCCGCCGTGTGGAATGCGCAATGCAGCCACACGGCCGTCTTCGCGATTCGCCGGCGCGCTGAAGACCTCGAAATCGACGTCTTCCATCACATCGGTCAGCTCAGTGAGTTCGAGCTTAATCCGCAGATCGGGTTTATCTGTCCCAAAGCGGTACATCGCATCGCTGTAGGGCATCACTGGAAACGGCTCACTCAATTCAACGTTAAGCACATTTTTAAACACGGTGCGGATCATCTTTTCAAATAGCGCGCGAATCTCGTCTTCATTTAAAAATGACGTTTCGCAATCGATCTGCGTAAATTCAGGCTGACGGTCGGCGCGCAAATCCTCGTCCCGGAAGCATTTGGTAATTTGATAGTAGCGGTCGAAACCCGCCACCATCAGCATCTGTTTAAATAGCTGCGGTGATTGCGGCAACGCGAAAAAACTGCCGGGATGGACGCGCGACGGCACCAAATAATCGCGCGCACCTTCAGGCGTGCTTTTGGTCAGTAACGGCGTTTCGACTTCGATGAAGCCTGCCTGGTCAAGATAGCAGCGCATTTCCGTTGCAACGCGATGGCGTAACTTCAGATTGCGTTGCATCTTCGGACGGCGCAAGTCGAACACGCGATGCGTCAAACGGGTATTCTCGGAAAGCGAATCATCGTCCAGCACAAACGGCGGCGAGGCGGATGGGTTCAACACCGTGAGCGATTTGCACAGCACCTCAATCTGGCCGCTCGCCAATTCTGCATTTTCGCTGCCTGCGGGCCGCGCGCGCACAACGCCGCGCACCTGAACGCAATACTCGCTGCGCACGCTCTCAGCCGTTTCAAAGCACGCCAGATGATCTGGATCGCACACGACTTGAACCACGCCCTCGCGGTCACGTAGATCGATAAAAATCACACCGCCGTGGTTACGCCGACGCGCAACCCAGCCGCATAAAAACACGGTTTGACCTAAATCTGTCTGGCACACCAGACCGCAATATTGAGTTCTCATTAAAAAATGGGAATTAGAGCGAGGGCGCGGCGGGACGATTGAATGGCACAGCGGGCGCAACCACGCCCATCGACACAATATACTTCAGCGCCGCATCAACCGTCATATCCAGTTCAATCACATCCGTGCGCGGCAGCATTAAGAAAAAGCCCGAAGTCGGATTCGGCGTTGTAGGCACATACACACTCACATAATCGCCGCTTAAATGATTGACGACATCGCCGCCCGGCGTGCCGGTCAGAAAAGCAATCGTGTAAGCACCCTGGCGTGGATATTCAATCAGCAATGCTTTACGGAAAGCATGGCCACTGCCTGAAAATAGCGTGTCAGAAACTTGTTTAACGCTTGTATAAAGCGGCCCGACCACAGGAATGTAACGCAACAGCGCTTCCCACCATTGCACCAGCGTCTGGCCGATATAGTTCTGCGCGAGCAGGCCGACGGTAAAAATAAAAGCGATGGTCAGTAATGTGCCTAAACCTGGCAGATGAAAACCCAGCAAACGCTCAGGCTGCCATGCTTCTGGGAGTAGCGTGAGCGTTTGATCCATCGCGCCGATAATTAAACTGATCACCCATAACGTGATGGCAAGCGGGACTAGAATCAGCAATCCGGTCAAAAAATAGGTTTTTAACGCCGTCTTTTGGGCCGTCATGAGGATTTTGCCGCTGGAGCGGGCGATGCCGCTGTTTTGTCTGCAGAAGCCACCTTTCCACCTGCATCTCCATAAGTGCTTGTCTTGGCTTCGCTGGATTCCGCTTCTTTCTTCTTTTGAGCAGACTTGGACGCGCCGCTATCGCGGAAGTCGGTCACATACCAGCCTGTGCCTTTGAGCTGAAAACCCGCTGCGGTAATCTGTTTGAAAAAAGTGTCTTTCCCACATGTAGGGCAGCGGGTCAACCGCACATCGGCAACCTTCTGCAGAATTTCTTTTTCATGATTGCACGACCGACAGCGATAAGCGTAAATAGGCATTGTCCTCAGTCCCTACCGGAGTACGCGAGGGGCTGAATTATAGTGCAATTTTTTGGTTATATTTCTCAACGCCCGAATGCGGTAGACTTTCCTGCTCTCATTCAATGAAGCTGTTTTTCAGTCATCCGTATTTCTTATTTATGCTTTGTCCTGTTTTTGGAAATTCTGATAAAGGCATCCAGTAAGTGAGTACATCAGAAGACTCAAACTCTGGATAATCCAGCTCTTCAGAGCGTCGTTCTGCACGTATGCATCGCCCTCTAATGAAACGCATCACACTGCATATGGCTCGCTTGTACCACGCTATTTGAAATTTTAGAACCAGCGCTGGACAAATTGGTATCGATCTCGTTGAGTAACTCCGAAGTCGATATAACCCGTCATCACGTATTCGCGCTCGGGATTAGCAGCAGACTAGAACACCGCCGTCTCGAACCATTTATCCGCGCGCTTGACGACGGCGCGCAGTATAGGTTCCGGTTTCCCGCTGTTCACATCCGCGTATAAAGGATTCATGAAATGCCCTAGGCCATATTAACAATTAGAACAAAGAGGCATGTACAAGAGTTGATAAAAGAGAGAAGCTAAGA
>LXRJ01000630.1 GCA_001684025.1 Candidatus Glomeribacter gigasporarum
TAATGTATGTTTTATTTCTTGTTGAAACGTTTTACATGACCAAATRAATAGATCGAGAAATACAGTTCCTGDGATTTGTAAATATTCACATATTTTTGTTTCTTGTGAATTTACTTTAATCTTTCGATCTATAAAATTATATCCTGAAAATTCTAATCTCGAATTTAGTTTTTCTATATCTCGATCAACAACTCTTATATTTGATTGTTTAAAATCGTATTTATATGATGCTCCAATTAATTCGCAAAATTGTTCTTTTATTTTGAGTAGCTCTATCTTGTTTATTATAAATTTCCAATCRTAACCTCCAGTATTAAATCYRAAYTCGAATTCTGGTTTATATCCTCCATATATCCTTGCGAATTCTAATAATAATTGTTCTTGGGTTTCTA
>LXRJ01000651.1 GCA_001684025.1 Candidatus Glomeribacter gigasporarum
TGATTAAATTCAAATTGAAATTGTAAAAATTGAAATGGACATGATTCAGAATTAAAGATAGTTTTAATAATATTATTAAAATTATCAAGTTTTTCGTAAAGAGTAAAATTAAATTTTCTAAATCGTGTTTCAGATGTTATCTTTGATTTAGAAGAAGTTTTTTTATTTTCTTTAGACATTGTTAATTAATTCATATAAATTAAATCCTAACTGGTATTGAAAAATACTAGTTAGGACAATAATTAAAGGTTTATTATTATAATTTTATTTTTATTAAATAAATTCGTATATAGAAAATCTTGATTTATCATRGATTTCACTATGACAATCTATTTTATGCTCTTAAGTAAATATATGCAAAATCGAAAAATAATATTA
>LXRJ01000764.1 GCA_001684025.1 Candidatus Glomeribacter gigasporarum
GATCATCCCCCGCATGGCGAATATATTCTAACACAGTCCATAAATAAGGCTCGGTCGTATGGCTGACCGTCAACCGCCAGACACCGTTCTCCGCTGCCTGTTTAACGGCATTTAGAAAGTCCTTGGTTGCATATTGCTTGAATAATAACTCCATCAAAGCCGCTGTCCCATGCTGGCTGATAGTGGATTCTGGCAGTATAGTCAGGTCGATCAGGGTAAAGGGTTTGAAAACCAGCGCGCGGGCGAGGTCTGAGTCGTCAAAGTGGTCAAAGATATCCCTGGAATGCGGG
>LXRJ01000786.1 GCA_001684025.1 Candidatus Glomeribacter gigasporarum
CCCCCCTCTTTGTAACAGAAAATTTTATTTCATCATTTTTTAGAATGCTTTGCCTCAGTTTAACCCCTTAACCTTTCCTTTTAAGTTTTCAAAAAAACATTAAATAATCTGATGTAAGTTGAAAGCAACTATAAGAAAGCTTCGCCTTGCCAAGGGCGAAGAAGACCCGATTGTTGATATGCATCGAAAAATGAGCCACTAAAAGAGAAATGTGCATGTAAAAGTGACCCACGTGTATACACCGTGTGCTCAAGAATTGAGCGGAGAAAGCA
>LXRJ01000839.1 GCA_001684025.1 Candidatus Glomeribacter gigasporarum
TTGAACCGCCTACCCGGGCTACGCCCGCGCCCCGTATGGGTAGAAACACACGAGGTATATACCCATTGCACCCGAGTCTTCAGGGTCACCTAGCCCAGAAACCACTAAAAGACCGCTCGGGAAAAGTGGAGAAACCGGAAAACCTGAGTGTGATGGGTATAGACTGGTCTTGCGTATGGACTTAAGGCCGTTTTGTATTTGGAGGCATTTGTCCCCGTTCT
>LXRJ01000847.1 GCA_001684025.1 Candidatus Glomeribacter gigasporarum
GGCGGCTCTATCGAGAAAGAAGAGAACTTGAGCCATTACGGAGAGGCGTGGGTGTTCGACGATGCGTGGGTATCCGGCGATGCGCGGGTGTTCGGCAAGGCGGAGGTATCCGGCGATGCGCGGGTATCCGGCCATGCGCGGGTGTTCGGCGATGCGCGGGTATCCGGCGATGCGCAGGTGTCCGGCGATGCGTGGGTGTTCGGCTATGCGCA
>LXRJ01000370.1 GCA_001684025.1 Candidatus Glomeribacter gigasporarum
TAACAATGGAAATGGAAATAATGGAAATGGAAATAATGGAATAATAGGATTAAAACAACCAATTCAAAATTTAAACAATCAATTTCAAAATTTACAAACTCAACTTCAAACTCGTGATGARAATATATTAAATACCATTCGTCAATCGGAAATCAGTCTAGAAAATATCATAAATCGATTAAATARAAATATATTAAATCAAGCAGCNAAAAACAAATGCAAATATTTTTAATCGATTCAATAATTTAAATCAAAGATTGATCAATATAGATAATAATATCAACCAACAAGAACAATCTCTTGATAATAAATTTAAYAGAATTACCACTAATTTTGATAACATCTTAAATAATAGATTTAACTTAYACGAACATAATTTAAATAAAAAAATTAATCAACAAGAACAAAATTTTATTAATAAAATTGATAAATTTGATACAAATCTCAACAACAAAATACATAACCAATTCACAACYTTAGATAGAAATATAAACAATAATTTTAATACTATGGGTAAYCTATTCAACACAATCAATCAAAATATAGATAATCGAATAAATAATATTCAAAGAACAAATCAAAATATCGAAGAAATAATTCGTAATATTAATAATAATATAGGTAATATCAATACTAATATTGATAATATCAGAATACCAAATCCAAACAATCAACTAGATAATATAAGAAATAATCAAGAATTAATAACCGAAAATATACAAAATTTATTTACAAATAATGAAAATATTAATAATAATAGATTAAACGAAATGTTTAATAGATTTAACGAAATGTTT
>LXRJ01000409.1 GCA_001684025.1 Candidatus Glomeribacter gigasporarum
TTAAAGAAGCTAAAAGAACGATAGTGAACAAAATGGGATGAAAATAAAGAGAAAAATAACAAATGAGAGAATCAAAGAGGTAAAGGATGTAGCAGTGATTAATGATAAAAGATTTAAATCGATTTGTATCGAATTTACACGATTTTTTTCTTCAACGAAACAATAATTGTTTATTGCAAGCAAAAGCTACGTATGACRTTATTTTGTATATTAAATCGCAGCGAGAAATATTAATAATAAGATAAAACTCAGTAATTTTGTTATTATACGTATGATTATAGTTTTCATCATTATCATAAAGATGACCAAAACAACAAATGAGATAAGTATACTTTCGCNTTTTTTTTCGATATATAACGATTATATTTTAAATTTATTATTCAATTCCTTAGATAACGGTAAATTATCATTAYACGTATGTTGAAATTTTTTTCCTACATAACGATTAAGCGTCATCATATATTTTCTTTACTTATATAAATAAAATTGATTTGACATTTGTAAAAAGGTAAACTATCATTACACGTATGTTGACCAAATATATGTATTTTTTCTACATAACGATTAAGCRTCATCATATATTTTCTTTACTTATATAAATAAATTTGATTTGACATTTTAAAAGGTAAATTATCATTACACGTATGTTGGCCAAGTTTTTTTTTTTTTTGCTATCATAACGATTAAGTATCATC
>LXRJ01000410.1 GCA_001684025.1 Candidatus Glomeribacter gigasporarum
ACAGAAATATCTATTATTATTATGATAAGTGTTAGGGGGTTGAAGGTAAAGAGATGTATTAGGTGGAGTAGAGAGTGTTAAGTTTTTGTTGAAGTTTATTCTGCTGATTTTTTAGATTTTTTTATATATATTTTTAATAATTCAGTAATATAGAAGAGGAGATCATTTATGGCTATTGTGTATTCTTTAGATAAAAAGTAGAGTTTGAGAAGTAATGATATCAAGAGGTAAGCCATTGTCACAAGTAAGATATGTTTGTTTGAATCTTCTCAGAAAATCTGCAGAATTAATTTCATGTAGGTTTTTTTATTCACTATATATATAATGTTATCAGTTACAATAGAGTCGATTGTTGAATGGTTTGATGAACAAGTAAATAAATGAGTAGTTGTTTCTGCTATAAGTAAGCACCTAGTATATTGTGAGTTAGTATATTTTATGGTGTCTCTTTTATGGAGGTTAGATAGAGTAGATAATTCATTAGCTATAAGTTTAATAATGAATGCTTTGAGTTTTAATTTAGATKMATNGATGTSNCWGYWTAGWKKTWTGTTTTGCCAGTTAATAAGTTTGTAAGTAAGTTTCTAGTTGATTTCGTTCTTAGGTGTGGACCAAGTTTGAATTTGGTTTTAATTGTACCATTTGCTTAAGGTTTGGCTACTATTGAGAATTTTATATAGATGTCGAGAGGTGT
>LXRJ01000419.1 GCA_001684025.1 Candidatus Glomeribacter gigasporarum
GGGCAAGATAGAACTAGGGGCGGATGAACCAAAGCTTCATGGGCCTTGAGGCCCATCTCTTTCCTGCTAGAGTTGTAGCTCATGCAGTCAAGCATGCTTATGCCATTGCGCTTTTTATTACCCTCTCCAACGGGTTAATTAGGTTACCTACCTAGGATATGCACACCTTCGGACTCCTCAGTTACTTTAGGTGAGGATTTCGCCCCAAAAAAACTGCCTTCTAACCACCATTTATTGAGTTACTAGTACCTAGGTCAAGGTATCTCACTGGTGTCTAGTCAACTCCCTTGTAGACTCCTTCCCGAGTACCGGTACCAGAGTAGGTAGGTGCAGTCAAGCTTCAAAGGGTCTTCTCGTCTACCTGGGGGTAATCCGCATCTTCACGGATAATTCAATTWMGCCSAGGNCCTNCTTGGAGRCAGTGGGAGCATCGTTAACCAAAAAATCACTATTAAGTAGTAGGTGGACTCTGTCTTGGCCTCTTGCTATTCAGAGGTCGTCCCCGTAGAGTCTCTGAGGATAATACTTGCAAACATGAAACTTCATAGTTATATCTGTGTGTGGGGAGATTACCTATAAAACTTCGAAAAATCGAAACACGAAGGAACAAGGTAACATCGTCAATAAGTGTAATCAGAGGGGGGCCTACGGCCCAGCTTTAGCCCCTAAAGATAA